>NZ_JBEYTW010000005.1:0-209248 GCF_040643275.1 Spirillospora sp. NPDC047418 | reverse complement strand
GGCGCAACACCCCCCCCGGCTTGCCCCTGTTTTACCACCGCCTTTTCCCCCCGGCTCCCGCGGTGGGTTGCGCCCGCGGTGGGGGGTGGCGGGCGCCCGCACGCTACATGGACGGGTTCAGTTCGGCCGTTCTGAGCACCACCAGCGCCGCGAGCAGCGCCAGCGTGAGCACGGGCGCCCCGATGTGGAACAGCCGCCGCCGCGCGGCGGGAGCGTAGGCGTAGGCGGCGGCCAGCACCGCGCCGACCGCGAGCCCGCCGACGTGCCCCTGCCAGGAGATCCCCGGCACCGAGAACGTGATCACCAGGTTGATCACCAGCAGCACGACGATGGGCCCGACCGGCCCGCCGAGCCTGCGGCCGATCACGAAGTACGCCCCGAAGAGCCCGAAGATGGCGCCCGACGCGCCGACCGCCGAGCTGTTCGCGTCGCCGACCAGGTACAGCAGCACCGACCCGCCCAGCCCGGACAGCACGTAGAGCGCCAGGAAGCGCCAGCGTCCGAGCACCTGCTCCAGCGCGGGGCCGACCGCCCACAGCGCCCACATGTTGAACAGGATGTGGGTGATGCCGAACGTCCCGCCGCGCTGGTGCAGGAACATCGTGCTGAACAGCCGGTACCACTGGCCCTCGGCGACCCCGCCGACGCTGCCGTCCGGCAGCACGGCGCGGCCGAGCATCATGAACTCCCAGACGACCCGCCAGGACGCCAGCTCGGCGAGGTACACCGCGATGCACGCGCCGATGAGCGAGTACGTGACGATCGGCCCCCCGGACGAGGGCGCCCGCCCGCCGACCGGCGTCCGCGCGACCGCCCGGCGAGCGCCGCGGTTGCCCTCGGCGACGCACTCCACGCACTGGTGCCCGACCGCCGCGTCCCGCATGCACTCCGGGCAGATGTAGCGGTCGCACCTGGTGCAGCGCACATACGTCTCCCGCCCCGGGTGCCGGTAGCAGGTCGGTACCGAGGTCTCGGGAGCGGGGCTGGGTTCAGTGCTCATCTCTGGCTCCGTGGGGCCGGTGCGGGCGTCACCCGTCGCGGGGTCTCATGTGGGAAACGACTAACGCCGCTCGATCGTCACCGATTCCACGACGACGTCCTGCTTCGGACGGTCGTTGCGGCCGGTCTCGACCTTGCCGATGCGGTCGACCACGTCCGTGCCCTCGATGACCTTGCCGAAGATGGTGTGCCGGCCGGTCAGGTGCTGGGTGTGGCCCACGTCGAGCGTGATGAAGAACTGGGAGCCGTTGGTGCCGGGCCCGGCGTTCGCCATCGCCAGCAGGTACGGGCGGTTGAACTTCAGGTCCGGGTGGAACTCGTCCTTGAACTGGTAGCCGGGCCCGCCGGTGCCGGTGCCGAGCGGGTCGCCGCCCTGCAGCATGAACTGGTCGATGACCCGGTGGAAGATCGTCCCGTTGTAGAGCGGCGCCTCGGACTTCTGCCCGGTGCGCGGGTCGGTCCACGTCCGGGTGCCCTCCGCCAGTTCGACGAAGTTCGCCACCGTCTCGGGCGCCTGCTCGGGGTACAGCTGGAGCACGATCTTGCCGAGCGACGTGTTGAGCGTCGCGAAGATCTCGTTGGCCACGCTGGCCGCCTCCCTCATGTGGTGGATGTCTGAACTCTGCACGTTACGGTCTCGGTCATGCGCGAATCGACTACCCGGCGTGCGCGTGCGGTCACTCGCACGGGGTTTACCTCCCGATCGCTGGGAAGGCTGCATGACAGGACCTCGCAAACAGGGAGGTTAGCGTGTCCCTAATGATCAATATCCGCCGGAAGCCGCAGGACGAAGTTCTCACCCGGTTCGGCCGCGTCCAGGATGTGGCCCGGCAGAGTGCCGAGACGTGCCGGCAGAGCGCTTCGCACGCGGCGGAGCGGATCGCTCCCGTCGCGGAGGAGCGGCTCATGGTCGTCCGCGGCTGGAGCGCACCGAGGCTCCGGAAGGCGGCCCGGTATGTGGAAGCCGGGCTCGCCCCTCGGGTGAGCACGTTCCTGAGCGATGTCGCCGGACGGGTCGAGCCGCCGAGGCGGTCCGGGTTCGGACGCGGCGCGCTCATGGCGATGATGGGCGCGGTCACCGCGGTCGGCGTGGCCGGTGTCGTGGCGACACGGCGCGGCGTCATCCGCGACATGACCAAGGGTTCCGGTGAGCACGTGGACGACGCCACCTCGGCCGACTCCATGACGGTCACCGGTGCCGATGTCGACGGTCAGGTGCACACACCGCACTAGCGCGATCCCGGAGGGCCCGGCCGGTGACGGCCGGGCCCTCCGGCGTGTCCAAGGGCGGCTACTACCCGGTACCGTAACGCCATGTCGCCGAAGCGCTCCCTCCGGCAGGTGCTGGCGGCCCGCGTCCAGGACCGGGCCCGCCAGGGCGTCCACACGGCCGTGCACCGCACCTGGGAATGGGTCCAGCGGCGCGGTGAGATCACCCCGCACACCCCGGGCAGGCGCAGGTTCGCCTACCTCGGCGAGGGTGCCTGCATCGGCTTCCCGGTCGGCTCCATCTACGGCGAGCCGTGGATCTCGATCGGCGACCACACGCTGGTCGGCACGCACGTCACGATCTCCGCCGGTTTCGTCCCCGGCCTGGACCTCGGCCCGGACGTCATCGTCCGCATCGGCGCGAGCTGCTCGCTCGGCCGCGGCACCCACATCGTCGGCCACCAGTCCATCGACATCGGCGACGACGTCTTCACCGGCCCGAACGTCTACATCACCGACCAGAACCACACCTACGGCGACCTGCACACGCCGATCGGCCGCCAGTGGCCGGAGAACAACCCGGTCGTGATCGGCGACGGCTGCTGGATCGGCACGGGCGCGATCATCCTCCCCGGCACCCGCCTGGGCCGCAACGTCGCCGTCGCCGGCGGGGCCGTCGTCCGCGGCGAGTTCCCCGACCATGCGGTCATCGGCGGCGTCCCCGCGAAGGTCCTGCGCAGCCACGACAAGGAGACCGGCTGGCAGCCGCCGCTCCGCAACGACCCGCTGATGTCCCTGGACGAGCTGGCCGCCCTCTCCGTCAACGGCCTGGAGGGCCTCCAGATCCTCCAGGACAAGCTCCGCGAGGAGACCGCGGCCCGCACCGACCCCGAAGCCCTCCAAGAAGAGGCCGGCTGACCCTGGACATGAAAAAAGCCCCGCCCGGGTGGGCGGGGCTCTTTTCGTCGGGTCAGTTGTAGCGGGCCGGGCGGGCGTCGTTGTTGTCGCGGCGGTTGCCGTTGAAAGAACCGTTGCGGCGGTTGCCGTGGGACGCGGCACCGGTGCGCGGGCCGCCGCCCCGGCGGTCGCCGCCGGAGTAGGAGCGGTGCTCGCCCCGGCCGCCGCCCTCACCGCGGTCGAACGTGCGCGGGCCGCGGCGGCGTCCGCCGCCGCCCTGGCGGCCCCGGCCGCCCTCGCGGCGCGGGCGCTCGGGGATGAGCGGCTCCTCGATCGGGATGCCGGACGGCGGCCGGGCCCCGGTCAGCTTCACCAGCTCGGTGTCGCCGGCGGTCACCCGGACGCGCGGCGCGTTGATGCCGGCCCGGCGCGTCATCGCGGACGTGGAGCGCACCTGGTGCGGCAGGACGAGCGTGACGACCGTGCCGCGCTCCCCGGCGCGGGCGGTGCGTCCCGCGCGGTGCATGTAGTCCTTGCTGTCGGCGGGCGGGTCGACGTGCATGACCAAGGTCACGTCGTCCACGTGGATGCCGCGGGCCGCGACGTCGGTGGCGACGAGCACGCTGATGGTGCCCTCGCGGAACTCGGCGAGGGTGCGGGTGCGCAGCCCCTGGCTCTTGCCGCCGTGCAGGCCCGCCGCGCGGACGCCCACCTGGACGAGCTGCTTGGCGAGCCGGTCGACGCCGTGCTTGGTGCGGGCGAACAGGATCGTCCGGCCCTCGCGGTTGGCGATCTCGGCGGTGATGGCGCTCTTCTCCTTGGGCGCCACGAGCAGGAGGTGGTGGTCCATCGTGTCGACGGACTCGTCCACGGGGCCGATCGCGTGCGTCACCGGGTCGTTCAGGTACCGCCGGACGAGGACGTCGACGTCCTTGTCGAGGGTCGCGGAGAACAGCAGGCGCTGGCCGCCGGGCTTGACGGCGTCCAGGATGTCGGTGACGTCGGGCAGGAAGCCCATGTCGGCCATGTGGTCGGCCTCGTCCAGCACGGTGATCTCGATGTCGGACAGGTCGCAGGCGCCCTGCCGCATCAGGTCCTTCAGCCGGCCCGGGGTGGCGACGAGGACCTCGACGCCGCGGCGCAGCGCGTCGATCTGCTTGAACATCGAGGTCTGGCCGATGACGGTCTTGAAGCGCAGTCCGAGGCCGCGGCCGAGCGGCTCCAGGTTGGTCTGCACCTGCTGGGCGAGCTCGCGGGTCGGCACGAGGATCAGCGCCAGCGGGCGCTTCGCGGCGGCCTTGCGGCCGGACAGGCGGGTGAGGAGCGGCAGGCCGAAGGCCAGGGTCTTGCCGGAGCCGGTCTTACCGCGCCCGAGGACGTCCCGTCCCGCCATCACGTCCGGGATGGCGGCGGCCTGGATCGGGAAGGGAGCCTCGATGCCCTGGCGCTCCAGGGCGTTCACCAGCACCGGCGGCATGCCGAGCTCGGCGAAGGTGGGAACCTGCTCCTCGTCCGCGGTCGCGGGCATGGAGGGGTTCTGTGCAGCGGCAGCTGTGGTCACGCATTACCTTCCGAGAGGGGGGCACGTCTCGGGAGGCACCACGATGCACGCGGCCTGCAAGGACGAGCCTGGCGCCATGGGGGCGCCGAAGAGTGATTCCTAGAGTCTAACGTCGCCGGGGTACCTCGTTATGCCCCGTCCCCGCACGAACATGCGACCTGGGCGCCTCAGCAGGCGCACGCGATGCCCGTGCTCGGAGCCGTCAGCGGGTCGGGGGAGCGGTGCGCGACGGCGCCGTCGCCGGTCTCGACGGGGAACCCCTCGCGCGCCCAGTACTCGAACCCGCCGATCATCTCCTTGACCGGACGGCCGAGCTTCGCGAACTCCAGCGCCGCCTTCTGCGCGCCGTTGCAGCCGGGCCCCCAGCAGTAGACGACGACGGTCGCGTCCCGGGGGATCAGGGCGTCGGCGCGTCCCGCGATCTCGGCGGTAGGCAGATGGACGGCGCCCCGGACGTGGCCCTGCGCCCAGCTCTCGGCGCTGCGGGTGTCGACGACGACGACACCGGACGCCCCGGACGCCAGGTCGGCGGCGACATCGGACACATCGGTCTCAACGGCCAGCCGCGCGGCAAAATGCCGCCGCGCCACATCCGCAGCCGCCGCTGGAACCGCATTCACAACCGACCCGATGGCGGGCCCGGTCGCCCCAGGCACAGTCGGCGCGGGAACAGTCGGCGCGGGCTCGGCCATCGCGGGCTTGGTCGGCGCGGGCTCGGCCATTGCGGGCTCGGTCATTGCGGGCTTGGTCATTTCGGGCTTGGTCATTTCGGGCTCCCTGTCGGTTGTGGGTGGGATCGATCGTCGTCCGGGCGGGCGCTGGTCCGGAAGTGGCGTGAACGACCGGCATCGTTAAGATCTCGCCATGTTCGTCACTCCCCCGGCGCGCCGGCACACCGTTTCGGTGCTGGCGTTCGACGGCATGGCGCCGTTCGAGCTCGGTTCGGTCGTCGAGGTGTTCGGGCTGGCCCGGCCCGAGCTGGGCGTCCCCTGGTACGACCTGCGGGTGTGCTCGCTGGAGCGCGGCCCGATGCGCGCGGTCGGCGGCTTCACCATGACCGCCGGGTTCGGGCTGGACGCGTTCGCGGCCGCGGACACCGTGATGGTCGTCGCCGTCCCGGACGTCCGGCGGGATCCGGCGCCCGAGGTCGTCGCCGCGCTGCGGGAGGCGCACGCGCGCGGCGCCCGGGTCGTGTCCGTCTGCTCGGGCGCCTTCGCCCTCGCCGCCGCCGGCCTGCTGGACGGTCGGGAGGCCACCACCCACTGGCAGTACGCCGACCTGCTGCGCCGCCGCCACCCGGCCGTCCGCGTGACCCCGGACGTCCTCTACGTGGACGGCGACGACGTCCTCACCGGCGCGGGCAGCGCGGCCGGGCTGGACATGTGCCTGCACCTGGTCCGCAAGGACCACGGCGCCCGGATCGCCAACATGGTCGCGCGGCGGCTGGTCGTACCGCCGCACCGGGAGGGCGGGCAGGCGCAGTTCGTGGAGGCCGCCGTGCGCCTGCCCGAGGAGGACGACCCGGTCGCGCGCAGCATGGCCTGGGCGCTGGCCCACCTCGCCGAGCCGATCACGGTCGCGCGGATGGCGCGCGAGGCGTGCCTCTCGCCCCGCACGTTCATCAGGCGCTTCCACCGGCAGACGGGGACCAGCCCGCTCCGCTGGGTCATCGGCCAGCGGGTCCTGGCCGCGCTGCCGCTGCTGGAGGAGGGCACCGCACCGGTCGAGGAGATCGGAGCGGCCGTCGGCTTCGCGAGCCCGGCGACGTTCCGGCACCATTTCGTCCGGGCGATGAGGACGTCGCCGTCCCGCTACAGGCGCACCTTCCGCGCTGTCGCGCCTGCCTGAGGCCGCCGTCCTCGGAGAGGCCGTCGAGCCCGGTCGGCAGCCGCGCGACCGCCCGGAGGGCTGGTTACCGGGCGGGGACCGGGGCCTGGCGGTCGATCTCGCGGCCCAGGACGACGACCATCTGGTCGAAGGCGGCGGCGCCGTAGCGCGCGTGGAGGGCCGGGTAGACGTTCTTGCGCGCGGCCTCCCTGAGCATCCAGCTCAGGTCGGTGTGGGCGACCCGCTCGCCGCGGGCCAGGCGGTCGTGGGCGTCCCGGGTGACCCGGAGCAGGTCCGGGTGCCCTGCCGACTCGGAGAGGATCATGCGCGCCGCGTCCCTGAGTTCCATGCCGCGCAGTCTATGGGGACGCGCCGGTGGGCGGCCGGATACGGACACCGAACCGGGGAGTCCGTCCGGATAACGTTGACTCGCTGACTTGACCGTTAGTCAGACTGAAGGGGATTCTGTTGCCCCCGGTTCCGGCGCGTGCGCCGGCCGGCCGCCACGGCCCGCGAAGAGCCAGTCCAGAGGGTGGACGCGGGCGGTGGTCCGGCGGCGGAGCGGCCGGACGGCGGCCACCCGTGCTCCCAGGTTTCGGACATGACCGAAATTCACCGTCGCGCCGCCGTGCTGATCAGCGGACGCACAAACTCGTTTTCGATCATTGATCATCCCAGTGGCCTTTGTTAACGTGCCCACCGCGCACGGCAACTGCGGCTCTCACTTACCGTGAGAACGCGTTCTCACTGCGTTGACCACCCACCCCGCCAACCGCCCGCCAACGAACTACCCACCGTTCTTCATGTTTCGGGCCGACACAATCGGCCCGGCACGCCCTTCTACACCCGACCCATGAAGTAGTCAGGTGAACGGTCTAACTAAATGACAGTCCAGCCTCAGGCAGATTCTGCCGAAAAACGTGTCGACGGCACTCTGGGGGAACGGATCCGCGCGTTCGCGGGCGGTCCGCTCTTCCGTGGCGACGCCGAAGTCCTGCATGGCCCGAACCCCTACCGCCGGATGCTCTTTCCCACCGCGCTGGCCGAGGCCGACTTCGGCCGGCCGCTGCGCGCCGATGAGTGGCCGGCGCACCGCTCCCTCGCCGCGCACCGGCTGCTCGGCACCTGGTACGAGGCCGAGACGGTGCTGCTCCCCGAGCAGGGCCTGGCCGGCCTGCACGACGACTTTGACCTCTTCTACGGTCGTGACCTGCGCGAACTTCGGGAGGGCGCGGTCTCGGAGCTGGAACGCTTCGCGTTCGCCTGCCTGGACGACGCGGTGGACGTCAGCGGCGCCGCCACCCCCGAGGTGCTGGACGCCTACTTCCAGCACGTCGTGGCCGAGGCCGCGGCCGGGCCGTCGCCGGCCCTGGCCGCGATCGCGGCCGCCCGGGACCGGGAGAGCGCCGCGGACCTGTACCTCGTGCAGCTCGCGCTCGACGGGCTCACCGAGGCGTCCGCGATGTCGCGGAACCTGGCCGGCGCCTACGGCCCGGAGCAGTCCGCCCTGTTCAAGATCTTCATCGATGAATTCGGGTACGGCGTCTACGACGCCAAGCACACCACGATCTTCGCCAAAATGCTGCGCAGCCGGTCGATGGCCACGCATGTGCACGCGTACTGGAATTTCTACCTGACCGGTCCGCTGGCGACGAACAACTACTATTACTACCTGTCCCGCGACCACGCCAAGTTCTTCCGCTACGCGGGCGCGGTCACCTATGCGGAGGCCGTGTTCGCGCCCGCGTTCGTGGAGATGGTGAAGGTCTTCCGCGACATATTCGGTGACACCGTCGACCTGCATTACTGCGACGAGCACGCGCATATCGACGAGCACCACGGCCGCATCACCCGGGAGCAGGTGCTGCTCGCCCTGGCCACACGGCACGGCCCGCGCGTCGTCCCCGAGCTGATGCGTGGCGTCGCCGAGGCGCGGCTGATCGGCGGCTGGTTCGAGGACGACACCGCGGCGCAGATCCGGTGGGCCGACGACCTCCCCCGGCACCGCGACCTCGCGGGCGCCGCCCAGGTCACCGGGACGCGACGGGTCGCCCTGACGCCCGAAACCCCGTTCGGGACGCGCTGCCACGACGGCGACACCGTCCTGGAGATCGAGCGCGGCGAAGCCGACCTGGTCACGACGCCGACCGGCCCGCCCGAGCGGCTGGAACGCGGCAACACCGTGCTGATCCCCGCCGGCCGCCTCTACGGCGTGCGGGCGGTCGCGGACGGGACCGTCTGCCTGCTGCACGCCGCCGCTCCCGGCTGACCCGTCCCTCCCGCACGACGGCGAGGCCGCCCGCCGCCTCGCCATGCTCCCCTGCCCGCCGACCCGCGCATGCCCGCAACGCCGCGGCGCCTCCCGCCTCGCCGCCGGCCGACCGACACGAGGAGCCCATGGGCCGCGTCATCGTCATGGATCTGAGCCGACACAACACCCTGATGGTCGGCCACGACCGCTATTTCGTCCTCCGGTCGGAGGGCCGGTCACTGCTCGTCCACGATCACTGCCCGCACCGG
This sequence comes from Spirillospora sp. NPDC047418, assembly GCF_040643275.1. Lineage (NCBI taxonomy): Bacteria > Bacillati > Actinomycetota > Actinomycetes > Streptosporangiales > Thermomonosporaceae > Spirillospora > Spirillospora sp. NPDC047418. The sequence goes on along the minus strand of NZ_JBEYTW010000005.1, from coordinate 200,235 downwards.
GGCGGGCCGCTCAGCCTGGCCCGCCGCACCCCCGACGAGCGGCGGCTGGTCTGTCCCTGGCACGGCACGAGGGTCGGGATGGCCGCCGTGCGGCGCACCTGCCTGCCGATGGTGCGCAGCGGGGACGAGGCCGTCGTCGTGCTCCCGGACGACATGGTCCCGGACGGCGGCGGAGCACCGGTCTCGGTCATCCGCCGGGAGATCCTCGCGAACCTCCCCCCGGACGCGACCCCCGACGCGACCCCCGACGCGACCCCGGACACGCCCGCCGGTGCGGCCGCGCCGTGCACCGCGAACGCCGTCCGGCCCGAGGGGGCCGCCGGCCGATGAAGATCCATGCGAACCGAGGAGGCACCGTCGTGACCAGCCCGCACGACCACGACCCGGCCGATCCCGGCCCGGAGGCCCGCACCGGCCCGGACGGCGCCGCACTGGAGCTCGGCGCGTTCCTCGACTGGGGCCGCGACCTGCACCACCAGGGACGCTACGAGGACGCCGTCAAGGCGTTCGAGTTGATCCTCGGTGTGGACCGCGGCAACGAGGAGGCGCTGATCGGCCGTAACCGGGCCGTGCGCCGCGCCGTCCCCCGCTGGCACTGGGAGATGCTGCACGACGAGGAGCGCGCGGAGCTGTACGACCGGGCGATCCGGCAGGCGGTCGCGGCCGACCCGGACGCGCTGGTGCTGGACATCGGCGCCGGGTCCGGGCTGCTGGCGATGATGGCGGCGCGGGCCGGGGCGCGGCGGGTCGTGGCGTGCGAGGGGCAGCCGTCGGTCGCCGAGACCGCGGCGCGGGTGGTCCGCGCGGCCGGCTACGACGACGCGGTCACCGTCGTCCCGAAGATGTCGACCCGGATGGCGGTGCCGGCCGACCTGCCGCGGCGCGCCGGCCTGCTCGTCACCGAGATCGTCGACTGCGGGCTGCTCGGCGAGGGCATCCTCGGCACGATCGCGCACGCCCGCGAGCACCTGCTCACCCCGGACGCGACGATCATGCCGTCGCGGGGCCGGATCGTCGCGCAGCTGGTCGAGAGCGACGCGCTGCACCGCAAGAACCATGTGGGCAAGCTGTACGGCTTCGACCTCGCGCCGTTCAACCGGCTGGCGACGCTGGAGTACTTCGACTCGCGGCTGCACCGGCACGAGCACCGCGTCCTGTCCGAGCCGGTGACGGTGTTCGACTTCGACTTCCGCACCGCCGACGCCCGCCCGCAGCGCACCGAGCTGCGGATCCGCCCGACGGCGCCGGGCAGGCTGCACGCGGTCGTGTTCTGGTTCGAGATGGAGCTGCTGCCGGGGATCACGGTGGGCAATCCACCCGGCCGCGACTCGCACTGGAAGCAGGCGATCCAGTGCCTGCCCGCCGCCCAGCGCGTCCAGCCGGGCGAGCCCGTGGTGCTGGACGCGATGCACGACGGCGAGTGCGTGCGGTTCAAGGTCGCCACCGGCGAGCCCGCCGGGGAACCGATCGACGACCCGGTCTTCGAGGTGGTGTCGTGACCATCGCCGCCGTCCCCACGACGCAGGACGCCCTCGCGGCGTACTGCGCGCACCGCATCTTCCAGCCCGGGCCGGACGTCTACATCGACGGCAACCCGTTCCGGCGCCCGGTGGGCCCGCCGGACGCCGCCCGCCACGACTTCTCCGTCCCCGCGACCGAGGCCGGGTTCCTCGGCCGCGGCCAGCTCATCGCCGGGCGCGTGCTCTGCAACGCCTACGAGAGCGACATGATCCTGCTGCCCGCCGCCGGGCTGGCCACGGCCAAGGACGACTTCGACCTCTTCTACGGCGACGAGGTGCGGCGGCTGCGCGACCACGTCCGCCCGGACCTGGAGCGGTACGCCTTCTCGTTTCTGGACGACGCCGTGCCCGTCCCGCCTGTCCGGACCCTCGACGAGCTGCAGGAGTACTTCCTCACCCAGGTCGGGGTGGCCGGCGCGCCCGCCGACCCGTCCGGGGTGAACCCGGCGGTGGACGGGTCCGCGCCGGTGGCCGGCACCATGCGGGCCATCACCGAGTGCCGGCGTCCCGAGGACGCGGCGGCGCTGCACCTGATCCAGCTCGCGCTGGACGCGCTGACCGAGGCGTCCGCGATGGCGCGCAACCTCGGCGGGTCCTACGGCGTCGAGCAGTCCGAGCTGTTCAAGATCTTCAACGACGAGTTCGGGTACGGCGTCTACGGCGCGAAGCACAGCACGATCTTCAAGGAGATGCTGGCCAGCGTCGGGCTGCGCACCGACGTGCACGCCTACTGGAACTTCTACCTGACCAGTTCCCTGGTCGGCGTCAACTACTTCAACTGGCTCACCGAGGACCACCGCGGCATGTTCCGCTACATGGCCGCGGTGACGTACCTGGAGTGGCTGTTCGCGCAGGGGTTCGCCGACACGGGCGCCATGCTCCGCGCCGTCTACGGCGACCGGGTGGACGCCAAGTACTGCGACGAGCACGCGCACATCGACGTCCACCACGGGCGGATGACGTACGAGAACCTGCTGCTCGGGCTGGCCCGCGCGCACGGCGAGCTGGTGATCCCCGAGCTGGTGCGCGGCATCGAGGACACCAAGCTCCTGCTGCGGCTCGGCGACGCCGACTTCCGCGCCCAGATCGCCTGGGCCGACACCCTCGACGAGCACACCGAGGCCGGCGCGTCGCTGGCGTCCGCCGCCGCGGACGACGCCGTGACCACCACGCTGCGCCCGGACAGCCCGTTCTGCACCGACGTGCACGAGTCCGACCGCCTCGTCGAGGTCACGGGCGGCGACGTGGACGTGTACGCGTGGGCGACCGGCCGCCCGCACCGGCTCGGGACGGGCGACGTCCTGCTGGTGCCGCGCAGCCGGCTGCACGGCCTGAAGGCCGCCTCCCCCGAGGCGCGCGTGACCGTACGGACCATCGAAAGGACGTCCCGCGATGACTGACAGCCCCGCGACCTCCGCGAGCCCGGTCGCGAACCCGGTCGGCTCGTACAACGAGTGGGACCCGCTCGAAGAGGTGATCGTCGGCGTCATCGACGGCGCCGCCGTCCCGCCGTGGCATCCGGCGATCGAGGCGACCGTGCCGCCCGAGGCGTGGGACTTCTACCGGCGCAACGGCGGCGGCGGGTTCCCCCAGGAACAGGTCGAGGCGGCCCACGAGGAGCTCGAAGGGTTCGTGTCGATCCTGGAGGGCGAGGGGGTGACGGTCCGGCGGCCCGACCCGGTCGACCAGTCGCGGTCGTTCGGCACCGCCGACTGGTCGTCGACCGGCGGGTCGTCGCACACCTTCCCCCGCGACATCGCGCTCGTCGCCGGCGACCGGATCATCGAGGCGACGATGGGCTGGCGGTCGTACTACTTCGCCACCCACCCGTTCCGGACGATCTTCAAGGACTACTTCCGGCGCGGCGCCGGCTGGGTCGCGGCCCCGAAGCCGCAGCTCACCGACGCGTCCTACAACCCCGGCTACGCGGCGGCGAAGCCGGACACCCCGTCGGCGGACGACCCGTTCCCGGACGCGACGTCCGTCATCACCGAGTTCGAGCCGATCCTGGACGCGGGCGACTTCATGCGGTTCGGCCGCGACATCCTCGTCCAGCGCAGCCACGTCACGAACCGGTTCGGGATCGAGTGGACGCGGCGGCTGCTCGGCGACGAGTTCCGGGTGCACGAGGTCGCGTTCATCGACGACCACCCGATGCACCTCAACGCCACGTTCGTGCCGCTGCGCCCCGGCCGGGTGATGATCAACCCCGAGCGGGTGCGGGAGCTGCCGGAGATGTTCGCCGGCTGGGACACGGTGGTCTGCCCCGAGCCCGCCATCCCCGCCGACCAGACCATGTACTTCTGCAGCCGCTGGATCACGATGAACACGCTGATGCTCGACCCCGAGCGGATCTTCGTCGAGGCGCAGGAGACCGAGCTGCTGCGGCTGCTGGAGAAGGAGGGCTTCACGCCCATCCCCGTCCCGTTCCGGACGGTGAACACGTTCGGCGGCGGCTTCCACTGCGCCACCCTCGACGTCCGCCGCCGCGGCGGGCTCGACGACTACTTCGGCTCCTGAAGCCCCGGATCGAGGTCCGCATGTCGCATCACCCGCAGGCGGGCGACGACCGCCCGCTCCTCCTGCTCATCGCCAGCAGCTACTGGGTCTACCGCAGGTACATCCTGGAGTCGGTGTCGGCGCGGTACCGGCTCTGGCTGCTGAACCCCACCCCCGCCACCTGGGAGGACCCCTACATCGCCGGCCACACCGTCGTCGACTGCCTCGACCTGGAGAAGCTGACGGCGGCGGCGCGCGACGTCGCCCGCGACCACGACGTCGCCGGGGTCTTCTGCTACGACGAGGTCTACATCGAGACGTCCGCGCACCTGTCGGCCGCGCTCGGGTTCCCCGTCCTCGACCCGGACGCGGTGGCGCGGTGCCGCGACAAGTCCGCGACGCGCACGGCGCTGGCGGACGCCGATTTCCCGCAGCCCGCGTCGCGCGCCGTGTCGTCGCTGACGGAGGCCCGCGCGTTCGCCGCCGACGTCGGCTACCCGCTCATCGTCAAGCCCCGGAACCTGGGCGGCAGCCTCGGCCTCAGCAAGGTCGAGCGGCCGGACGACCTGGACGCCGCGTTCGCCCTCACCGACGGGACGCGGATGGGCGGCATCCGCCAGTTCGACGACTACGTGATCGTGGAGGAGTTCCTCGACGGCCCGGAGATCTCCGTCGAGTGCGTCCTGTTCAAGGGGGAGTGCACGCCGCTGATCGTGGCCCGCAAGGTGCTCGGCGGCGCCGGCGACCTGGCGTTCGAGGAGATCGGGCATGACGTCGACGCCAACGACCCCCTGCTGGCCGACGCCGGGTTCCGGGACACGCTGACCCGCGTCCATGCGGCGGTCGGGTTCACCGACGGCGTCACCCACATCGAGTTCAAGCTCACCCCGGACGGCGCGAAGCACGTCATCGAGATCAACGTCCGGCTGGGCGGCGGGATGATCCCCTACCTCGGCATGCTGACGTCCGGTGTCGACGCGCCGCTCGCGGCGGCGGACGTGGCGGTCGGCCGTCCCCCCGAAGTCACGTTCCCGAAGCCGCGCAAGGCCGCGTCGATCAGGTTCGCCTATCCCCCGTACGACATGGAGATCGTCTCGGCGACCGCGCACCGCGAGCTGATGCGCCCGCCGATCACGGAGATCGAGGTCGGGACGCAGCCCGGCGCGCGGGTGCGGCTGCCGCCGCACGGCCTGGCCCGCACCGGCTACGTCATCGCGATGGGGGAGACGCTCGCGCGGGCCCGGGCCGCCGTCCCGGACGCCGGGCGCTTCTTCACCTTCAAGGGCACCCCGCTGGAGCAGGCGCCATGACGGCCCGCGAGCACCCGACGATCATCGCCACGCTGCGGGAGATGAGCGGGACCGTCCGGATCCTGGTCCTCGGCAACCTGGTCATCAACCTCGCCGCGTTCCTCAACGCGTTCCTCGTGCTGTTCCTCACCGACCGCGGCTTCAGCGCGTGGGAGAGCGGCGTGGTGCTGACCGCGCTGATGGTCGGGCGGATCTCCGGGTCGGCCGCCGGCGGCGCCGCCGCCGACCGGTTCGGCTACCGGCGCGCGATCATCGGCGCGATGGCGGCCACGGCCGTGCTGACCGCGGCGCTCGTCCACGTCCCGAACGTGTGGGTGGGCGCCCTGGTCGCCGGGGGAGCGGGCCTGTCCGCGCAGGCGTACCGGCCGGCCGCGCTGGCGTGGGTCGTCGAACTGACCCCGGACGACCGGCAGGTCATCGTCTTCTCCGTGCTGCGGCTGACGTTCAACGTCGGCACGACGGTCGGCCCGATCGGCGCCGCGCTGCTGCTGGCCTACGCCTCCTACGACGCGCTGTTCTACGTGGACGCGGCGACGTCGCTGGCCTTCGGCGTCATCGCCTACGTGGCCCTGCGCTCGAACCCGGAACCGGAGGCGCGGACCGCGAAGCCCGGCCCCGGCGAGCACACCGGATACCGGCAGGTGTTCGCCGACCGGCGGTTCCTGCTCGTCGTCCTCGGCCTGTTCGTGACCGCGATCGCCTACATCCAGAGTTCGGCCGCGCTGCCGCTGTACGTCGTCGGCTCGGGCCACACCGAGAAGGTCTACGCGGCGCTGCTCACCGTCAACGGGTTCATGGTGATCGCCTTCGAGGTGCTGCTGTCGAAGTGGACGCAGCGGCTGCCGATCGGGCTGCCGATGACGCTCGGCATGGCCGTGCTCGGGATCGGCCACCTCCTCTACACCGGGCCGACCCCCGTCGCGATGCTCGTCCTCGCGACCGCGGTGTGGACGGCCGGGGAGATCATCGCGGCGCCGTCGATGATGGCCTACCCCGGGCTCGTCGCGCCGCCCGCGCTGCGGGCCCGCTACATCGCGGCGGCGACCGTCCCGCAGCACGTCGGCTACGCGATCGGCCCGATGATCGGCATCGCCGCCTGGCACGCGTGGGGATCGGGCGTCTGGGTGGTGACCGGCGCGTGCGGGCTGGTCGCCGCCGTCCTCGTCCTCGCCGGGACGGGCATGCCCCGCCGCCGCCCGTCCACCGAACCGGACGCCGGCTCGGGCGCCGAACCGGACGGCGGAGCGGAGGCAGGGCCGGACGCGATGGCCGCGAGCCGTCCGGCGACCACGGACCGGCCGGCGGACCACCCGACGGACCAACCGGCCGGCCACCCGACGGACCAACCGACATGAAGGTGATGAACACCATGAACAACCCCGTCGTCGCCGTCGTCCGGCCGTTCAGCTCGTCGGCGCTGCTCGCGCCCGCGCTGCGCGAGGCCGGGTTCAGCCCCGTCGCCGTCATGGACTACGACGGGCCGGCGCTGGCCCCGATGCAGTCGGCCTACGACCCGTCCGCCTACGACGCGGTGATCAACCACCACGGCGACACCGCGGAGACGATCGAGCGGCTCGGCGCGCTGCGGCCGGTCGCGGTCTTCCACGGCGCGGAGGCCGCGCTGGAGCTGGCGCAACGGCTGACCGACGCGCTCGCGCCCGCGCTGTCCAACGATCCCGCGCTGATGGACGCCCGGCGCCACAAGTACGCCATGCACCAGGCCGTCGCCGCCGCGGGCCTGCCCGTCCCCCGGCAGATCTGCACCGCCGACCCGGCCGAGGTCGCCGCGTGGATCGACCGCGAGGGGCTGGACGGCGTGGACCTCGTCGTCAAGCCGCCCGCCAGCGCCGGCACGGTCGGGGTGAGCCGCGCGCCCGCCGGGCGGGGCTGGCGCGAGCTGTTCGAGGCGATGCTCGGCACGCACGACAAGCTCGGCGTCCTGGCCGAGGAGGTGCTCGTCCAGGAGCAGCTGACCGGCACCGAGTACGCGATCGACACGATCAGCCACCAGGGCCGGCACTCGATCACCGACATGATCAAGTACCGGCGGGTCCCGTTCGGCGAGGGCATCGCGGTGTACGACAGCGTCGAGTGGCTCCCCTACGACCGGGACGCCTACGGCGAGCTGATCGACTACGGGCTCGCGTCGCTGGACGCGGTCGGGCTGCGCAACTGGGCCGCGCACACCGAGATCATGATGACGCCGGACGGGCCGCGGCTGCTGGAGGTCAACGCGCGGCTGTCCGGCGCGGGCAACCCGGCGGTGACGTCCATCGCGTCCGGGGAGAGCCAGGTGACCCGGACGATCGACCTGGTGCGGGGGCGCGGCCAGGAGATGCCGCCCGGCTACACGCTGCGGCGCAACGTCATGGCGGTGTTCCTGATGTCGCACTCGACGGGCATCGTGCGCAACGCCGAGATCTACGACCAGGCCCGCGATCTGCCCAGCTACCACTCGCCCGTGCACGTCGTGCGGACCGGCGACCACGTGGACGCCAGCACCGACATCTTCGCCAGCATGACGATGGGCTACATCATCCTCGCCCACGAGGACCCGGAGCAGATCCAGGCCGACCGCGAGGCCATCCGCAAGATCGAGAAGGATCTCGCCGTCGACACCTCCGAAGGGGCCGCGTGATGGTGACCCGTACGTACCTGGACGCGTGCGCGAGCGGCGGCCTCGGCGACGCCGTGCCCCGCGCCGACCTGCCGCCGGTGTTCCGCTCGGCGTGGGGGAAGTACCTGGCGTCCCGTCCCCTGTTCTCCTCCGCCGAGCGGACGCGGCAGGCCGCCGACGACCTGGCCGGGCTGTTCCGGCTGATGACGTCCCTGCCGGACCGGCTGTTCGACGGCGACCGGCACCGGTTCTGCGCCGCGATCGGCGCGGACGCCCGCCGCACCGCGCTGATGACGCGGTTCGAGGGGGAGCCCGTCCTGTACGGGCGGGCCGACCTCTACGACGACGGATCGCAGTTCCGGCTGCTGGAGTTCAACATCGGCAGCGAGCTGGGCGGCGTCGACATGAGCGAGCTCAACCGGGGCCTGCTCGCGGACGAGGAGTTCGCCGGGTTCGCCGCCGAGCACGGGCTGTCCACCGTCGACACCCCGGCCGCGATCGCGCGCCAGTTCGTCCAGGCCACCGGGAAGGAGGCGCCCGTCGTCGCGACGCTGGAGGCCATCGGCGGCATGGGGGCGTACGAGTCCCTGCACCTGTCCTTCCAGGAGACGATGAAGCGGTACGGCATCGAGCTGCTCCTCGGCGAACTGGGCCAGGTGGAGGCCAGGAACGGGCGGCTGTACCTGCGGGGCCGCGAGATCGACCTCGTCCTGCGGTACTTCTCCGCCCACCAGATCGCCCGGGACCCGCGCAACGACGAGCCCGCCGAAACCGTCATGCGCGCCTACGCCGACGGCCAGGTCGTCCTGTGGACTCCCCTGACGGCGTCGATGTTCTCCTACAAGAGCTGCCTGCCGCTGGTCTCCGATCCGGAGGCGCGCACCGAGTTCTCGGCGGACGAGAACGCGCTGATCGACCGGATCCTGCCGTGGACGCGGACCCTCACCCCGGAGCTGGCCGACCAGGTCCGGGCGGAACGCGAGCACCTCATCCTCAAGCCGTTCGCGGGGCTGTCGGGCAGCGGCATCCGCGTGGGCTGGGACGAGACCGACCGGGAATGGGCCGGCACAGTCGCCGACTGCCTGAAGGAGGACTACATCGTCCAGCGCCGCGTCGTGCCGGCGGTGGAGCCGATGCTGAACGCCGAGACCGGCGCGGTCGAGGACTGGCTGGGCGTCTGGGGCCTCTTCGTCTTCCCGGACGGCTACGGGGGCGCGTTCTGCCGGGCCGTCCCGTCCGGTGCCGCGTCCGTCGTCAACCTGGGCGCGCCGGGCGCGCGGGTGACCTCGGCCTTCCACTACTGAGGCCCGGCCCGGCCCGCCCAGCCCGCTTCGGCCGGGGCCTTGGGGTCAGGGGCAGACGACGCAGTAGAGCATCTGGTCGGCGGCGCGGGCGCGGCGGGCGATGGCGACCAGGTCGTCCATCGCCGGCCGGGCCTCGTCCGCCTCGAACCAGGTGTCGCGTCCCAGCAGGAACTCCTCGGTGTTCGCCCAGACGAAGGCGACGTCGTCCAGGACGGCCTCGGTCGCGTCCGCGAGGGTGTCGCGGACGAGCGCGTCGAGCTCGACGACGAACAGGTCGCCGTCCTCGCGCGTGACCAGTTCGGGGCCGGGGACCTGGTCGATCGGGATGCCGCCCGCCATCGCCATCTCCTCGTAGGAGGGCCCGGCGAGCAGTGTCACGAGTTTCCCCAGCGCGACGACGGGGTCGATGCCCTTGAGATCGACGACCTCGATGTCGGGGCGCGCCCGCGCCGCTTCGAGCAGGCCGGGCCCGGACAGGACGACGGCCGCGGCCGTCTCCCGGTCGGGGGCCCGGAAGTAGTCGCACAGGATGCCCATGGTCGCCGTCCTCCGTGATCCGCAACCGGCCGTTCGGCACTGTGAGAGACCTTACGGCCTCTCCATGTACTACACGTCGTAGTATGTTCCACAGGACGTAGTACTACAGCTTGTAGTAGATGCCGGAGAGGCGCAGCGCCATGGATTCGGTCGACATCGCACGGTGGCAGTTCGGGATCACCACCGTGTACCACTTCTTCTTCGTCCCGCTGACGATCGGGCTGTCCGCGCTCGTCGCCGGCCTGGAGACGGCGTGGCTGCGGACGGGCAAGACGAAGTACCTGCGCGCCACCAAGTTCTGGGGCAAGCTCTTCCTGATCAACTTCGCGATGGGGATCGTCACCGGCCTCGTGCAGGAGTTCCAGTTCGGGATGAACTGGAGTGACTACTCCCGGTTCGTCGGCGACATCTTCGGGGCGCCGCTCGCCATCGAGGGCCTGCTCGCCTTCTTCGTCGAGTCGACCTTCCTCGGCCTGTGGATCTTCGGCTGGGACCGGCTCAACGGCAAGCTGCACAACGCCTGCATCTGGATCGTCCACATCGGGACGCTGCTGTCGGCGTACTTCATCCTCGCCGCCAACTCGTGGATGCAGCACCCCGTCGGGTACCGCATCGACCACGAGTCCGGACGGGCCGTCCTCACCGACTTCTGGGCCGTCCTCACCAACTCGACGCAGCTCGTCGCGTTCCCCCACACGATCACCGCGGCGTTCGTGACCGGCGGCCTGTTCATGGCCGGCGTCAGCGCCTGGCACCTCGCCCGCCGCAAGAACATCGAGGTCTTCCGGCCGTCGCTGAAGCTCGCCCTCGCCGTCACCGCGGTCGCCTCCATCGGCGTCGCCATCAGCGGCGACTTCCAGGGCAAGGTCATGACCGAGCAGCAGCCCATGAAGATGGCCGCCGCCGAGGCCCTCTACGAGACCGAGCAGCCCGCGTCCTTCTCCCTCTTCACCATCGGCACGCTCAACGGCGACGAGGAGGTCTTCGGGATCAAGGTGCCGCGCGTCCTGTCGTTCCTCGCCACCGGCACCTTCGACGGCGAGGTCAAGGGCATCAACGACGTCCAGGCCGCCGAGGAGGCGCGCTACGGGCCCGGCGACTACCGGCCGAACATCCCGATCGCCTACTGGAACTTCCGCATCATGGTCGGGGTCGGGATGCTCACCGCGCTCGTCTCGCTCGCCGGGCTGTGGCTGCTGCGGCGCGGGCGCCTGCCGTCCAACCCCTGGGTGTACCGGATCGGCGTGCTGTCGCTCGCGCTCCCCTTCATCGGCAACTCCGCCGGCTGGATCTTCACCGAGATGGGACGGCAGCCCTGGTCGGTGTTCGGGGTGCTGAAGACGTCCGCGAGCGTCTCGCCCGGCGTGTCCCCGACGTCGATGCTCATCTCCGTCGTCTCGCTGACCGCGCTGTACGGCTTCCTCATGGTCATCGAGGCGGGACTGATGCTCAAGTACGCCAAGGCCGGGCCGCCGTCCGAGGACGAGGTGCTGCCGCCGCCGCCCTCCGACGACTCCGATGACCCCGACTCCGAGCGCTCGCTCGCGTTCGCCTACTGAGGAGCCGAGCCATGGAACTCACCACCGTCTGGTTCGTCATCATCGCCTTCCTGTGGACGAGCTACTTCTTCCTGGAGGGGTTCGACTTCGGGGTCGGCATGCTGCTCCCCGTCCTCGGCCGCGGCGACGTCGAACGCCGCGTCCTCATCAACACCATCGGCCCCGTCTGGGACGGCAACGAGGTGTGGTTCATCGTCGCCGGCGCCGCCACCTTCGCCGCGTTCCCCGAGTGGTACGCCACCCTGTTCAGCGGCTTCTACCTGCCGCTGCTGATGATCCTGATCGCACTGATCATCCGCGGCGTCGCGTTCGAGTTCCGCGGCAAGAAGGACGACCCGCGCTGGCGGTCCCGCTGGGACAAGGCGATCTTCTGGGGCAGCCTGCTGCCCGCGTTCCTGTGGGGCGTCGCGTTCGCGAACATCGTGCGCGGCGTGGCGCTGGACCCCTCGCACGAGTACGTCGGGACGTTCTTCGACCTGCTCAACCCGTACGCGCTGCTCGGCGGGCTCACCACCACGATCCTGTTCGTCCTGCACGGGGCGGTGTTCGTCGCGCTGAAGACGTCCGGCACGATCCGGTACCAGGCGCGGCGCGTCGCGGCCATCGCCGTGGTGGCCGCCATCGCCGCCGGCGGCGCGTTCCTGCTGATCACACAGCTGCAGCACGGCAAGCCGGTCACCTGGATCACCGCGCTCGGCGCCGCCGCCGGGCTGCTGCTCGCCGCCGCCGCCAACCGCGCCGGACGCGAGGGCTGGGCCTTCATCGGCACCGGCGCCGCGATCGTGCTCGCCGTCGCGACCCTGTTCACCGCGCTGTTCCCGGACGTCATGCCGTCCACGCTCGGCTCCGGCGGCCTGACCACGGTGAACGCCGCCTCCACGGCCTACACGCTGAAGATCATGACGTGGGTCGCGGCGGTGTTCACCCCGATCGTGATGATCTACCAGGGGTGGACGTACTGGGTGTTCCGGAAGCGGATCAGCACGTCCCACATCCCGGCCGCGAAGAAGCCCGAGCCGGTGCCGTGAAACCCCTCGACCCGCGGCTGCTGACCTACGCCCGGACGACACGGGTCTTCCTGCTGTCGTCCGTGGCGCTCGGCACCGCCACCGCCGGGCTGATCATCGCGCAGGCCACGCTGCTCGCCGACATGCTCGCGCGGGCGTTCCTCGGCGGCGCCTCGCTCGCCGACCTGCGCACACCGCTGCTGCTCCTGCTGGCCGTCGTCCTCGCACGGACACTCGTCGCCTGGCTGCAGGAGGTCGCGGCGCACCGCTCGTCGGCCGCGGTGAAGTCCCAGCTGCGCGGGCGACTCCTCGCCCGCGCGCTGGAGCTCGGCCCGCGCTGGCTGTCCGGCGAGCGCAGCGGCGAGCTCGCCACCCTCGCCACCCGCGGGATCGACGCGCTCGACGACTACTTCTCCCGCTACCTGCCGCAACTCGTCCTCGCGGTGATCGTCCCGGCGGCCGTCGGGTTCCGGATCCTGCTCGGCGACTGGCTGTCCGCCGTGACGATCGCGGCGACGGTGCCGCTCATCCCGATCTTCGCGATCCTCGTCGGGCTCACCACGCAGCGGAAGATGGACCGGCAGTGGCGCACGCTGTCCGTCCTCGCCGCGCACTTCCTGGACGTCGTCGCCGGGCTGCCCACGCTGAAGATCTTCGGCCGGGCGCGGGCGCAGGCCGGCAAGATCCGCGAGGTCACCGACCGGCACCGGCGCGCGACCATGTCGACACTGCGGGTCGCGTTCCTGTCGGCGCTCGCGCTCGAACTGCTGTCGACGCTGTCGGTCGCGCTGGTCGCCGTGTCGATCGGGCTCCGGCTCGTCGAGGGCGGGATCGGGCTGGAGACGGCGCTGCTCGTCCTGATCCTGGCACCGGAGGCGTACCTGCCGTTGCGGCAGGTCGGCGCGCAGTACCACGCGAGCGTCGAGGGCCTCACCGCCGCGTCGCGGATCTTCGAGGTCCTCGAAACGCCGCCGCCCGCCGCCGGGACGCGCTCGGACCTCCCCGACCTCGCCCACGCGACCCTGCGCCTGGACGGGGTGACGGTCGCCTACGACCGGGGGCCGGCGCTGTCCGACTTCTCACTGACCGTCCACCCCGGGGAGACGGTCGCCCTGGTGGGGCCGAGCGGTGCGGGGAAGTCGACCGTGCTGTCGGTGCTGCTCGGATTCGTCCAGCCCGACTCGGGACGCGTCCTGGTCGACTGGGACGACCTCGCCGGCTTCTCGCCGGACGCCTGGCGCGCCCGGATCGCCTGGGTGCCGCAGCGCCCGCACCTCTTCGCCGGGACGGTCGCCAAGAACATCCTGTTGGGCCGTCCCTCCGCGTCGCCGGAGTCGGTGCGGGCGGCCGCCGAGGCCGCGAACGCGCTGGAGTTCATCGAGGCGCTCCCCGCGGGCTTCGACACCGCGCTCGGCGACCGGGGCGCCGGACTGTCGGCCGGCCAGCGGCAGCGCATCGCACTGGCCCGCGCCTTCCTGCGCGACGCGCCGCTCCTGCTGCTGGACGAGCCGACCTCAAACCTGGACGTGGAGAGCGAGGCCGCCGTCATCGACGCCGTCGAACGCCTGAAGGCCGGCCGCACCGTCCTCCTGGTAGCGCACCGCCCGGCCCTGACGACACTTGCCGACCGCGTGATCACGCTCAAACCCGCAGGAGTACCGGCATGACCGCCAACGCTCCCCGCAGGGGTGCCCGCATGACCAGCCGTGAGCCACACGAGGGTGCCCGCATGATCGCCAATGATTCACGTGAAACCTCTCCCGCCACAGAAGCGCGGCGGGGCCTCAATCGTGGTGGGGGCGGGGGCGTGATTCTGCGGCTCATCAGGTTCGCGCGGCCGGCTCGGGGGCGGCTGCTCCTCGCCGTCCTGTTCGGGGTGCTGGCCCTCGGCAGCGGGGTCGGGCTCATGGCGACGTCCGCGTGGCTCATCTCCCGGGCGGCGCAGCACCCGCCCGTCCTGATGCTGATGGTCGCGATCGTGGCCGTCCGGGCGTTCGGGCTCGGACGGGGCGTGTTCCGCTATGTCGAGCGCCTCGTCGGGCATGACGCGACCTTCCGCATCCTGGCCGACCTGCGTGCGCGCGTGTACGAACGGCTGGAGCGGCTCGCGCCCGGCGGACTGCCCGCATTCCGTGGCGGCGACCTGCTCAACCGGCTCGTCGCCGACGTCGACGCCGTCCAGGACCTCTTCCTCCGCGTCCTGCTGCCCTGCACGGTCGCCGCCGTCGTCGGCGGTGCCTCGGTAGGCGTCGCCTGGGCGCTGCTCCCGTCGGCGGGCGCCGTCCTGCTGGTCGCCCTGCTGGTGGCCGGGGTCGTCGCCCCCTGGCTGTCGTCCGCCATGGCGCGCCGGGCCGAACGCCGGACGACCGACCTGCGCGGCGAACTGACCTCCCACGTCGTCGACACCCTCCAGGGCGCCCCGGAGCTGATCGCCTACGGCGCGGCCCCCGCCCAGCTCGCCGAAGCCGTCCGCCTGGACCGCGACTTCACCCGCGCCACCGCCCGCTCCGCCGCCACCGCCGGCCTCGGCGCGGCCATCTCCGCCCTCGCCGGCGGCCTGGCCGTGTGGGGCAGCCTCGCCGTCGGCGTCCCCGCCGTCCGCTCCGGCGCGCTCGACGGGGTGCTGCTCGCGGTGATCGTCCTGCTCCCGCTGGCCGCGTTCGAGGTCGTCGCCGGGCTGCCCCTGGCCGCCCAGTACCTGCAGCGGGTGCGGCGCTCGGCCGCGCGGATCTTCGCCGTCCTGGACGCGCCGCCGCCCGTCCGCGAGCCGGCCGACCCGGCGCCGCTGCCCGCGTCCCCGTACACGCTCGCGGTCGAGAACCTCCGCGCCCGGTGGACGCCGACCGCCCCCTACGCGCTCGACGGCGTCTCCCTTGACCTGGCGCCGGGCCGCCGCTGCGCGATCGTCGGACCGTCCGGTTCGGGCAAGACGACCCTCACGTCCGTCCTCCTGCGGTTCCTCGAACCGGCCTCCGGCACAGCGTCGCTGAACGGGATCGGCCTGGAGGCCCTGGCGGGCGACGACGTCCGCGAGGTCATCGGCCTGTGCGCGCAGGACGCGCACCTGTTCGACTCGACGATCGGCGCGAACATCCGCCTGGCCCGCCCGTCCGCGACCGACGACGAGATCCGGGACGCGCTGCGCCGCGCCCGCCTCCTCGACTGGGTCGACGCCCTGCCGAAGGGGCTCGACACGCACGTCGGCGAGCACGGCGCGCAGGTCTCCGGCGGCCAGCGCCAGCGCATCGCCCTGGCCCGCGCCCTCCTCGCGGACTTCCCGATCCTGCTGCTGGACGAGCCCGCCGAGCACTTGGACATCGCGACCGCCGACGAACTCACCGCCGACCTCCTGGCCGCCACCGAGGGCCGGACGACCCTCCTGGTCACCCACCGCCTAGCCGGCCTGGACGCCGTCGACGAGATCATCGTCCTGGACGAGGGACGCGTCACCGAACGCGGAACCCACGCCGACCTGGTCTCCCGCCCAGGCCTCTACCGCTCCCTCTGGGAACGGGAACGCACCCCGACCAAAGCGGACCGATCCCCGGTAGTCCGCCAGAACAGAACCTGACACAGCACGGTCCGCCTCACCCGGACCGGCCTCGCCGTCAGCAACCGCCGCCTCGCTCGACCGATGACGGCACTGCGGGTCGAGCGCGCCGACCTCGCTGATCGGCGCGCTCACCGGGGCACCTGACGCGAAAGCGTGAAAGGACCATGGCCGGGCGCCGGCGATCTTCTTATGCTCCGGAGTCCGGTGATGCATCCCGAAGGGCCGACTCCATGCCGCAGCCCCCGCCCCGTCTCCCCAGAACCGCACCTCCATCGGCCGCAGGCAGTTCCTCGGCGTGACCGCCGGAACGGCCGCCGCGTCCACCCTCCTGCCCTCAGCCCCGGCGCACGCCGCCGCACCTGGCCGCTCGCGACACCGCAGGGTCAGGTTCGGCGTGAACTACGTCCCGAGCAAGAACTGGTGGTTCTCCTGGTCGGACTGGGACCGCAGGTCGATCGCCGCCGACCTCGACGACATCGCGTCCCTCGGGATGGACCACATCCGCATCATGCTGATCTGGTCGGAGCTCATCGACGAGGGAACCCGCCCCGCCGTCGTCCTCCAAAGCCGCACCGCAGACCCCGCCTACCTGACGGCGCGCGGCATCAAAAACCTGCTCCCCCTGAACTGACGGTGCCCTTCTCACCCGGCCGCCCACAGTCGTCTCAAGGAGATCCCGATGACACCGCCCACCCGCCGCACGTTCCTCATAGCCGGCGGAACCGGCATCGCCACCGCCGCGTTAGGCAACCTCCGCCCAGCATCCGCCGCGACCTGGGAAACGGTGATCAACGGCTCATTCGCGAACTACGCCACTCTCGAATCGGCGTGGAACTACCGCTACCCATGGGGTTCGGACCACAACGGCAGCGCCCGCATGTACGGGAGCACGTCCGACCACAACCACGCCTACCTCGAAAGTCCCGGCGTCCTGACCCTCAAGGCCGCCCGCATCACCTGGGACGAAGGCACCAGCTCAGCGGACCCGCACCTCCCGATCCGCTACCACTCCGGCGCCGTTCACGCCAAACAGCAAGTTCTGGTCAACGACCAGTTCCCCAACTGGGAGGTGAAAGGCGAGTTCCAGGCCCCCTCCACCCGAGGAACCTGGCCGGCCTTCTGGCTGACCGGCGCCGACACCTGGCCCCCGGAAAGCGACATCCTCGAATACAAGGGGGACGCGCGCAACTGGTTCAACACCTACCGGAACGCGTCCGGCGGATGGTCCAACACCATCGTCAACATCTCCACCCCCACCTCCTGGCACGGCTACCGCGCCTGGATCACCAAGGTGAACAGCACCGACGTAGACATCCACTACTACCTGGACGGCACCTGGGTCGGCCGCCACCGCGGAGCCAACTTCGTAGGCCACCCGATGTGGCTAATAATCAACCTCCAAATGGAAGGCTCCTCAGGCACCCCAGGCCCCACAACCGACACCCACTACAGAGCCCGCAACCTCTACGTAGGCCGCACCCGTTCCTGACCACGGTCACCCACCCGGGCTCACGAAATCAGAACCCGCCCCAGAAGACATACCCGGACAGCGAATCAACGGCCCGCGGCACCGAACCGGAGGCTCCATCCGAGGTCGGCACGAGCTTCCATTCGCCGTCCCACTCCACGGTCGTGGTCCTGGCCATGCGCTTACCGCGCACGGGGTCCAGCGAGACCGTCCCGACTACCGCGCTCTGTGGCGTGTAGGAGACGATCCGAAAACCCCTGAACTGCGCGGCCTCCTTAGCCGGCACAACCTTGCTGGAGGCCCGCACCCGCGCGTAGGCGGCCTTACCCTCACCCGCCACAACTTGCCGCTCGAGGATCGTCTGCCACTTCTCCGACCGGTCGAGCCGCACACTGATCTGCACCGCAGCCAACAGCGCCCCGCGCGGCGTGTGCGCGTAGCACCGCGCAATGTCACCCTTGACGGACAGCGGCCCGACCGACGGCGAGAACGGCAACGCAACACCCTCGAAGCGTTTCCACCACATCTGCCTCGGTGCCGTATGAGGGATGGTCGGGATGTCCTCGGCAGCACACCCGCGCACCCGAACCGCCCCCGAAGCCGATAACACCGGCTTCGCCGCAGCTCCCACGCTCTCCTCGTGAGCATCTCCTCCACACCCGGCGACCGCCAGAGCAAAGAGACCAACGACAACTGGAACGCAAACTCTACTGAACAAGGTCGGAGCCCATTTCACGAGACACAAAACACAAGCAGGCCGACATGCTAGCCCCCTGATCACTGGCTGGGGTCATCACGGCGGCGGCGCGCTTCGTCCGTCCAAGACAAATCCGCTCCGCTGTTCCCTTGCGAGCCTCTATCCCACGCACGCATGTCGCGGCGATTCTCACGCATCTCCCCTGTCAGCGCCGCACCGCCCCGAAGCCGATGCCCCCGCCGGCGCAGATGCCAGTCGAAAAGCACTCCGTAAGTAGCCAGCAGGACGAAGAACCCAAGAACGAACCACCACATGCGATCATCCTCGCTTGCCCGGCCAGGCCCCACAATGGAGGACTGCACACACCGCCTCGGGCTGCGCCAGCGCAGAGGCTCCGTCCGCAGGAACGCGACCGTCCCGCAGGCGTCGGCAAGGTGCTCGTGCTCGCACTTGCAGCCCGGTTCGTGCTTCTCCGCTCGACAAAGGAGGGTTACGCTACGCGGGTCGCTGACGGGCATATCGGGCTGCGTGCCCGTCCTGGGAGGCAGGCATGCTACGGCTATGGGATGCGCTCATGCGCCTCGATGACCGCCTGCTTTACGACTCTGAAGGCCGTCTTCGCCGGAAGTCCTTCGCCCCCGCTCGCACCGCCGTGGTCTCGGCCCTCGTCCTGGCGGCGGGGCTCGTCGGCGTCACCGGTCGAGTGCTGTGGTGGACGGAACCGACAGCAGGCCCCGGCGCACTCTGTGTCGGGGCAGGACTCCTCGGCTTCCTCCGGAGGACGCTCGCACAACGACACAAACAGCACCCCCACGCATCCGGTCCCACCGTCGGTCCCCACTGATCGTTCTCCGGGGGGAACACAACGGACACGCACAAGGCCCCGGAGAGCCCTCACCTGATCAGTCCGCACGGCCGCACCGCCCCAGGCATGAACGCTCCTTCTCTCCGCATGACCATTCGCTGTCCCACACATGTTCAGCCTCATGGCTCAGTGGAAGTCCGACCTGCGCGACGCCATCCCCGGTCTGACGGTCACCCGACCGTACGGGACGCCCCTCGACGTCATCGGCCACGTGGTGGTGGAACCGCCGCAAGGGCGAGGTGTCCTGGTGGCGAGTCGACAACGTGCACCCGGTCGCAGACTCGGATGGCGCGGCCGAACGCATCACCACTACGGCTGAAGGTGTGCTGGTTTGACCTGTGGCGGGCAGTTGACTCCTGCCCGTCCAGATGCACAAACGCCCTCATCCGGCTGCGGATGAGGGCGGTGGATGGGTGGAGCCTAGGGGATTCGAACCCCTGACACCCGGCTTGCAAAGCCGGTGCTCTACCAACTGAGCTAAGGCCCCGTGCTGGGCGGGTCAAAGCTTACCTGGGGTCGGGGGTGGGCGTGGCATCGGTGTGGAGGAGGGCGGGGAGGTCGGCGACGGTCGGGAGGATGTGGGTGGCACCGGCGGCGAGGAGGCGGTCGCGGGGGTGCGGGCCGGTGAGGACGCCGGCGGTGATGGCGGCGCCGGCGCGGCGGCCGGATTCGATGGCGGGGGCGGTGGCGCCGCAGACGGTGATGTGGCGGACGTCGTCCACGCCCAGGCGCAGGGCCGCGGTGAGGACGAGGTCGGGACGCGGGCGGTCGCTGGAGACGTCCTCGGGGCTGAGCGTCAGGTCGACGCGGTCCCACCAGCCGAGGGCGTCGAGGACGCGGGCCTGCGTGCTGCGGCCGAAGCCGGTGAGCAGGCACACGCGGACGCCGGAGGAGCGGAGACGTTTCAGCGCGTCGTCGGCTCCGGGCACGGGAAACAGGCCGTGCCGGTCGATGAGCTGGCCGTAGGACCGCTCGAACGCCAGATGCGCGGCCTGGGCGCGGGGCTCGTCGAAGAGCGAACGAAAGATGGCGATCTTCGATTCGCCGCGCGTGTCATGGAAGCGGGCGACGGCACGCCGGTACGCCGCAGTGCCGGAGACGATCCCCAGGGTGGCGATCGCCTCGGCGAAAGCGGTTTCGACGATGGCGCCGTCCGCGACGGTGGTCCCGGCGAGATCGATGCAGGCGACTGCGTCGGTCACGCCGGGCCCTGTCGCCGGCGTGTCAGCTGTCGGACGACGTGGCCTCGGTCCACAGGTCCAGCTCGGCGCGGTCCTGCTGCATCCGGCGCCAGACGGCGAAGCCGCCGAGAGCGACAACGGCGAGAATAAGCAGCTTCTTCACGGTGGGACCCCTTCACCTCGACTATGAAGTCAAAACCCGGGGACCGCGAATCTGTGCCTGCTTCCCCCAGGTTCCTGGAAGCCTAGCAACCGTTGCCGGGCGGTCCGCACCCCGATCACCGTTATCGGACGGCGCGTCTGATGGACGGTCCCTCGCCGGGACGCCCGGACGGCCGCATAATCCGAAGTGACGACCTTCGGGAGTGCCGATGGCAGAGGACGACTTCCGGCGCTGGGAACGCGAGTTCGACCGCGGCGCGCCGCAGGAGGGCGCGTCCGGGGGCCGCGGGCTCGTGCTGATCGCGGGGATCACCGCCATCGGATGCGCCGCGCTGATCGTGATGGGCGACGTCCCGCTGGGCGCGGCCGGGCTGGTGCTGTCGTCGATCATCCTGCTGCTATGGCGGATCGGGATGTGATCCGCCATCATCTCGGCATGGATCTGCGCGGAGCGAACGTCCTGGTGACCGGCGCGACCGGCGGGATCGGTCAGGCGCTGGCGAAGGCGCTGGCCGGACGGGGCGGGCGGGTCGTGCTGACCGGCCGGCGGGCGGACGTCCTGGAACCGCTGGCCGAGCGGCTCGGCGGACGCGCCATCGTCGCCGACCTGGCCGACCGGGACGCGGCCGAGAAGCTGCTGGACGAGGCCGGACGCGTGGACGTGCTGGTCGCGAACGCGGCGCTGCCGGCGTCCGGGCTGCTCAGCGAGTACTCGATCACGCAGGTCGACCGGACGCTGGACGTCAACCTGCGCGCGCCGATCGTGATGGCGAAGCTCGCCGCCGCGCAGATGGCCGATCGTGGCCGCGGGCATCTGGTCTTCGTGTCGTCGCTGTCCGGGAAGGCTGCGTCCGGCCAGGCGTCGCTGTACAACGCGACGAAGTTCGGTATGCGGGGATTCGCGCTGGGGCTCCGGGAGGATCTGCGCTCGCACGGCATCGGCGTGTCGACCGTTTTCCCGGGGTTCATCCGGGATGCGGGGATGTTCGCGGAAGCCGGAGTGCAACTGCCGAAGGGGGTCGGGACCCGGTCGCCGCAGGACGTGGCCCGCGCGACCGTCCGGGCCATCGAGCGCAACATCGCGGAGGTCGACGTCGCGCCGCTCGGGCTGCGGCTCGGCGCACGGATCGGTGGGATCGCGCCGGTCCTGTCGGCGGCCGTGCAGCGGCGCGCGGGCGGTCACCGCGTCGCGGCCGGCCTCGCCGACGGCCAACGCGACAAGCGCTAGCGACCGTGCCCTGAAGCGGTCGAGCGCGAGGCCGGAGCGCGGGACCGTAGGGCGGGACCGTAGGGCGGGACCGTAGGGCGGGGCCGTAGCGCGGGACCGTAGGGCGGGGACGTAGCGCGGGACCGTAGGGCGGGGACGTAGGGCGCCAAGTGGTGGGCGACAAATCTGGATACTGCGGCGATAATCCGGGCGTGTCCTGCTTGATCAGCGGGACGAGCCAGGCGCTGCGTCCGGGCCGCACACCCTCGCCTGCCGCGTGCGCCGCCGCCGAGGAGGTCTGCGCATGTGGACGACCAGGAAGACCGTGATCGGGGCGGCGGCGGTGACCGTCCTGCCGCTCATGGCCGCACCCGCCTGGGCGGCGGAGCCCGCGGACGCGACCGTGGTGCCGATCCAGGTGACCGGTGACCCCACCAAGCGTTTCAACCTGGTGGTGCTCGGCGACGGCTACACGCCGACGGACATGCCGAAGTTCCGGACCGATCTCGCCAAGCACCTGAACGACCTGTGGACGATCGAGCCGTTCAAGTCGTACCGCAGCTACATCAACGTCTACGCGGTGGAGATCCCGTCCGGCGAGTCCGGGGTCAGCTGTGACCCGGCGCTGTCGTCGCCGCGTCGCACGACACCACTGCGCATGGCGTTCTGGAGCGGATGCCGTTCGGACGGCATTCAACGCCTTCTCGTCATGGACTCTGCGGCGGCCAAGACGTACGCGGACCTCGTCCAAGGTGCGACACAGGGAAACCGTCAGATCCTTGCGCTCGCCAACAGCGACACCTATGGAGGTGCAGGCGGGACGTACGCGACGGCCTCCGGAGGGAACGCGATGTCCGCTCTCATAGCCCCGCATGAACTCGGGCACTCGCTGGGTGGGTTGGACGACGAGTACGACTACTACCAGCGGGGCGTTCCGGGCGGGACGTACACCGGTCCTGAGCCCGACTCCGTCCACCACACGCTGCTGACCGAGCATGAGATGACCGCGCAGAAGAAGAAGTGGTGGCGGTGGCTCGGTGAACGAAGCGAAGCCGGAGGCACCATCGGACGCTACGAGGGTGGGCTGTACTTCAGTAAGGGCGTGTGGAGGCCGAGTCGGCATTCGATGATGAAGACGCTCGGCTACTACTACGACCAGGTCGCGCGTGAGCGGATGACAGAGCGGATCTCAGCCAAGGTCAACCTCGTCCAAGCGCACACACCCACGGACACCCCGGTGGGCGACGACCGTGTCCTGTGGGTGGAGACGATGCATCCGGCCGGTCATCGGTTGTCCGTCGCCTGGTCGGTTGACGGGAAGACCGTGCGGAGGGGTTCCGACCTCGACCTGTCCAGGCTGCACCTCAAGAAGGGCACGCACACGGTCAAGGTGACGGTCACCGACCCCACCAAGTTCGTTCGGGACCCGGTCATACGGTCGTCGGCCGCCCTCGCTCAGGTCCGCACTTGGACGGTGGACACCAGCGTCCGAACGCCATCGACGCCCGTGCCGGTCGACTTCAGTTCGTCTACGCCGACCGACAAGCCGGTGGGCGCCGAATCGGTCGTGTACGTGGAGACGACCCACCCTGCACGGTTCGCGCCCCGGGTGCGTTGGGAACTCGACGGACGTCCCGTACACGCCGGCGACCGGGACATCGACCTCGGACGGTTCCGCCTGTCCACAGGCACGCACACGCTGGTCGCACGGGTCGGTGCCAACAGCCGTACATGGACGATCGACGCGGGACGTCCGACGGTGACGTACACCCTGTCCAAGGCTGCGCAGAGCCGGGTGCGCGCCGGGCACACGTCCGAATACGTCTTCAACGGCCCGTTCACCATGCGGCTGACCGGAACCGACGACCGTCCAGGCGTGGTCGTCTCGGAGTTCCGCGTGGACGGCGACGGGTGGTTCAACTACTTCGGCTGGCCGACCGACTCGTCCGCCCCCTGGCTGTTCACCGCGGACGGCACCGTCATCGACAGCCTCACCTACGGCAAGCTCGGCAAGGGCCGCCACACCATCGAGTACCGCGCCACCGACCCGTCCGGCAACACCAGCAAGCCCCAACGCTTCACAGTCACCTTGCGCTGACCGCGGTCGAGTGGTCGTCCGGGTGGCGGGAGTTCGAGTGGTCATCCGGGTGGCGGGAGTTCGTGTCCGCAGTGCTTCTCAGCCGGAGGCCGGTTCGGGGGTCGTCTCCGTGCCGGCGGCCTCGGCGTCGCCGGCGGGTGGCTCGGGAGACGGGGAGCGGTGCGCCGTCGCGAGCACGGAGCCGCCCAGGATGAGCGCGAACGAGGCGATGATCGTCCCGGTGAGGGGCTCGCCGAGCAGCATGACCCCGGCGGCGACCGCGACGGCCGGGTTGACGTACGTGAACACCATCCCGCGGGACGTGCCGACCTCGCGGATCAGTTCGAAGAACACGATGAACGCCAGCGCCGTGCAGATGAGGCCCAGGCCGACGAGCGCGGCGAGTACGCGTCCGCTCGGCATCGCGTCCGGCCAGGTGGCGATCGCCGGGCCGGTGTAGACGAGCGCGGCGATGGCCAGGGCGAACGCGGACATGTGCAGGCTCGGCAGGTCCTGGAGGCGCCGGGTGGCGATCATCGGAGCGATCGCATAGCCGAGCACGACCAGCATGACCTCGCCGATCGACCACGCGCTGCCGCCGCCGAGGTGCGGCCCGGCGAGGACGGCGACGCCGGCCAGCCCGACCAGCAGTCCCGCCCACCGCACCGGGCCGAGCCGCTCCGCGTCGCCGGTGAGCCTCGCCAGCACCACCCCGACGATCGGCACGGCGGCGATCAGCAGACCCGTCATGGAGCTGGTCAGCCGGTTCTCGGCGTCCGACAGCAGCGCCCACGGGCCGAGGATCTCCACCGCGGTGAACAGCAGCAGCGGACGCCAGTGCCGGCGGACCGCGTCCAGCTGCCCGGACCGCAGCGCCAGCGGCAGCAGGACGAGCGCGCCGAGCGCGGTCCGCGAGAACACGACCATCGGCACCGAGACGCTCTCGACCGCCACCTTGATCATCAGGTAGGGGATGCCCCACAGCACGCTCATCAGCGCGAACAGAACCCAGCCACGGCGACTCACAACGACCTCCGTTCCAGCCCGCCCCATCCTGTTGCCGCGGCCGCGCGCCGCGGCCACCCTCGATCTCCCGGCATGGGACGGCGAGCCGCCGGCAGCGGCCTCGGCGCCCGGCCATGCTGAGCGCAGGAAGGACGCCACCGTGTTCAGTGCGCTCGGCCGGCCTCATCGGGGCGGACGACGATCAGGATGCGGGACGGAGGTTTGCGGTGTCTTGAACGCTATTGCGGTAGGCACCCGGCGTCACGCCGAGGACGCGGCGGAACCAGCGGGTGAGATGCGCCTGGTCGGCGAACCCGACGAGCGTCGCCGCCTCGGCCGGACGGTGCCCGACGTCCAACAGGGCGCGGGCCCGCGCCACCCGGTGCTGGGCGAGCCACGCGTACGGCGGCATGCCCACCGCGTCACGGAAGGCGCGCAGCAGCTGATAGCGAGAAAGCTCCAGGTCGGCGGCCATCTCGGCGAGTGTCGGCGGGGCGGTCAGCTCGTCCGAGAGGCGGGACGCAACCTGGTGTGCGATGTGCGCCGACTCGGTTCTGCCGCGCGGCGGCGCCGCCTTCGGTCCGTGCACGGCATGCCGCCGGACGAGGGCTCCGAGCACTCCGAGCAGCCGTGACTCCCCCTCCAGGGGATCTTCGCCGAGCCGGAGGGCGCGGTGCGCCAGCCGCAGCTCCTCGCCGAGCCGGACATCGTCGATGATCGGCTCCCGGAAGTGGGGTTCGGTCAGGACGAGTCCGGGTTCCGCGGTCGTCGCGGCGCCCAGCAGCTCGGCACCCGGGTAAAGGCACAGGTAGGCGAAGCCTTCCGGACGTGCCGGGCCTCCCGTGTGCGCCTCACCCGGCTCGACCACGACGACGCTGCCCGCCGCCGAGTAGATCTTCTCGCCCCGGTAGCGCATCGTCTCCAGGCCGTCGACCGTCACCCCGATGGCGTACTCGTCGTGGGTGTGCGGCGCGTAGTGCCGGCTGCCGATCCTGGCCGTCAGCAGATCGAGCGGCGCCCCCTGGATCCCACCGACCCGCGTCCAGAGAGTCTGATCACCAGCCATCACACCACCCCCACAACCACACCCGCCTCACCCCGCACAATGCGGCTTGCGCTGTCGAAGCCGTCGCCGATAGGGCCACCAGGGTTGGACCGGGAGCCGGCAGCAAAGCCTGGGGGCGCCGCTATACGCCGACATGCTGTCGGGGTTGGGGCGGTCGGGGTGTCGGTCAGGCGGAGAAGATGTGCCGGAGCCGCCAGCGGTCTTCGTCGCGGCCGAGTTCCGCGACGGCCACGCCCTCGGCGCCGGTGATCCGCACCCGGTAGACCCTGCCCTCGCGAGCCGTCCCATAGGTCTTCAGCACTTCGTCCACCGCATAGCGCGACCCCCGCCACTCGTACGCGGTGAGCCGTCCCGCGGGGTCGTGCTCCGTGCGGACCGGCTCGTTCAGCAGCTGCCCCATGCCGGGAGCGTAGCACGCGTTCGAACTGGTGTTCGCAGGTCGGACGGCCTTTCTCGGCCTCGCGCCCAGGCCATCGTAGAGGTGCCGGCACCCGCCGCGCCGGGCGTGGCGCGACAGTCGATTCCAGTCGGAACCGGCGAATCACGGACATGACACCCGAGAAGATCCCGGCTCTCATCCCCCGTGCGGCGGCCCGGAGACGCGGGACGTCCGCACGCCGCGCGGCGAAGGCACGACGGCGAAGGCGTCCGAGCACGCGAGCGACGGCGTATCCCATCGGCCAGCCCCCGACCGGACGGCGGGGAGATCTTCGCCGGTGGATGGCCGGCGGTGGACGATCCGCTGCGGCGCGCCCCCGCGAATGGACCTCGAAGGCGCTAATCCACAGGCTGTGGACAACCTTCACGCACATCTCTTCTTCCCTGACAGCAGGCGGTCTGGAGGCCGTGTCCACAGGAGGATCCCCAGAACAGCCGGGCTTTCCACCGCCTCCACGACGCATCGGGCGCCGTTCTCCCCATCATCCACACCGCTGCGGCCTCACACACAGAATCCACAACCTGTGGATAACTTTCGTGCACAACCTGGGTACGACCGGCCGACGCTCTGTCCACCATTCTTCCCCAGGTCACCCCCAACCGGCATGCTCGGTTGTCCACGTGGTGGAAAAGCCGCTGACCAGGGATGACATCCGTTCTCGATCATCACTGCCCACACCCCGTTCACAGCCTGTGGGTAAACGCCCTCCACAACCCCGGCGCACCGGTGGACAACACTGCCCACCGGTAATCCCCAGCTACGTCCCCAGGTCGGCCACCGCCGCAACGCGGCATGCAGTCACCGCACGACGCACCCGGCACCTGCCCGGTAGAAGCCCAGCTACCGACCATGGGCCCCGGCTCGAACCACCCGGCCCTGCCCGCAGTGCGCAGGCCGACCCACATGAAGGCGGCGGCCCGATGCTCGTTCATTCGGCTTCATTCGGCGGGAAGGAACTCTTCCAGGTCGGCTACGCGCCGGAGGTCGTCCGCCCCAGCGGACGCGTCCGCAGCGGAGACGCTGCGCGCTTCAGCGAGAAGGGCGCGAGCGCGGGCCCACTCGCCCATCTGGACGGCGCCATCGGCCCGCAGCACAAGAGCCTTGAAACGTTCGGACGGAGTGAGGGGCTCATCGGACGCCAGCAGGCGGTCGAGGATCCGAGCGGCGGCCGGGTGGTCCCCCTTCGAGTCACCGCCCAGAAGCGCGGCCATGTGGAGCGCCTTGGCCACCCTCTCCGTCGGGATCGGCGCGTGCCCCAGGTCGTCCGAGATGGGTTGGCCGATGCGGAGCTGGAGGCCGTCCGGGTCGCTGAGGAGGAACTGCCGGACGCCGTAGGACATGTCACGCAGAGCGCTGATCCTCGGGAGCCCCCGCGTGGGGACGCGGCCGAGCGCCTGCTTGAGGGCTCCGCGAAAGGACTCGTACATGTCGTCCAC
The DNA here is from genome assembly GCF_040643275.1 of Spirillospora sp. NPDC047418. Taxonomy (NCBI): domain Bacteria; kingdom Bacillati; phylum Actinomycetota; class Actinomycetes; order Streptosporangiales; family Thermomonosporaceae; genus Spirillospora; species Spirillospora sp. NPDC047418. Next base: position 172,726 of record NZ_JBEYTW010000005.1, on the reverse strand, counting down.
AGCAGTGGTGGCGATGTAGCACATGTTCATGGACGCGGCCGGGTCGTGCTTCTTCAACCCGAAGAATTGAACATCGACGTCGCCGCGCCGGACGGCGAGATAGGGGTTCGGGCGTGTTTGCCAGCCGGTCTGCTCGAAGCCCAGCACCCGGTAGAAGTCCCAGGTCGCCTCGATCGAACGGCACGGATAGATCGGGATCGCCTTCTCACTCATGTCCGGAGAGTAGGAGCGGCGTACAGCGTTAGTCAAGTTTGATTACCTCCTGGACGGCTCCGGCCGGCCGCCGACACGGAAGAGCCGTCGAAGTGTCTTCGCCTCGCAGCGCCATCACCGTGGAGGATGATGAAGGTCGTCCCAGACACGGCCGCATGGCGGTCCCACCACAAGAAACGGCCGGCGCCCGGTTCGGTGCGGGCCACGCAACCGCAGCACTTTTCCACAGACTGTGGACAATGACGTCGGAGGCATCGTGGACTTCACCGAGCACACCGCCGCGGAAGCCGTCCAGAACAGTTTCAGCGAGACCCCGGATGCTCGCCTCCGGGACGTGCTGACGACGCTGACCCGCCACTTGCACGCGTTCGTCCGTGAGGCGAGGCCGTCCGTCCGGGAGTGGGAGCAGGCGATCGAGTTTCTCACCGCGGTGGGCCAAACCTGCACGGACACACGGCAGGAGTTCGTCCTGCTGTCGGACGTTCTGGGCGTCTCAATGCTCGTGGAAACCATCAACGAACAGGAAGGCGGGACGGAGAGCACCGTCCTCGGCCCGTTCCACATGGTCGAATCGCCACCGCGCGCGCTCGGCGACAGCATCGATCTTGTCGGTGAGGCCGAACCCTGCATCGTGTCAGGACGCGTCCTCAACACCGCAGGAACGCCGCTGCCCCACGCGGAGGTCGATGTGTGGCAGTGCGACGAGAAGGGTTTCTACGACGTCCAGCAGCCGGATGCACAGCCGTCCGGCAACGGCCGCGGACTCTTTCGAACCGATGCCGAGGGACGTTTCCGCTTCCGCACTGTCGTCCCCAGCCATTACCCGATCCCCACGGACGGTCCGGTCGGCCGGCTCCTCAACGCCACCCGGCGGCACCCCTACCGTCCCGCGCACATTCACTTCATCGTGCGGGCACCTGGGCATACCCCGCTGACCACGCACATCTTTGTGGCGGGCAGCCCCTATCTGGACTCGGACGCCGTCTTCGCGGTCAAGCACGGCCTCATCGTCGACTTCGCCGAGTCGCACGACGCCGAGGCCGCCGCGCGCAATGACGTCCAGGCCCCTTTCCGTCACGCCGAGTTCGACCTCGTCCTGACCAGCGAGCAGGCTTAGCCAGGACGAATGCCCATCCTGGCGGCTCTGGCACCCGGTCGGCCCGCAGAACTGACGCGCCTCACACCCCTACACATTCAAGAACGATCGCGGCGACTTCAGTTATCCACAGCCTGTGGAGAAATTGCCGGTTCTCTGGATAACCGCAGCCGCCAAGCACTCGAGCCGAGCACAGCAGACACAGCCCATCCGCGCAGGAAGCCGCCCGGCGGCCCAAGCCCCGTAGCCCCCAGAGCACAGCGATCGACTTTTCTCGCTTTTCGAGTGAACCGTCCATCCCCGATGTACGTCGAAGTCCTGACGGAAAGGGAGCACGATGTCGTTGGACGAACTTGTTATTGAGCGAGAACGCCTCTTCGAGGCGTGGGACGAGGCCGTCGGGGGCTTCCTCCGCGACCTCGAGGGCTTTGTCCGGCTCACGCAGCAGCGCGCGCTCATCCAAGCGGAGATGCACGCGCTGAACGACGTCTACGGCGCCATAGGGGCCGCCGGCTCGTCGGTCGAAGGGGACCGGCGGCACGCGGAGACGACCTCGGCGCTGGTGACCCTGCGGATCCGCTACGCCTTCGAACTGGAGATCGTCGAGGCGACCGCGCTGCTGCGCCAGGTCGACGCGCTGCAACCCCTCGCCGCACAGCGGCAGGCCGTCTTGTCGGAGCTGAAGCGGTGGCTCCCGGCCGAGTACAGCGACGAACTGGAGACCTTCCAGAAGGCGGCCGACCTGGGGATCGAGTTCCTGCAGATGCAGCTCACCGACTCGCACGACCGGTGGCAGGGGTCCTGGCGCGCCGCCATCGAGACCCAGCGGCTCGGCGCCGGGCAGCTGGAGCAGATCGCGCCCGGCTCGGCCGCGTCCTGGCGGTTCAACGCACCGCCGGGCTGGCCGCAGCCTCAGCCCGGCTGGTCGCCGGGGCCCGACTGGCTGCCCGACCCGTCCTGGGACGTCCCAGAAAAGGACTGGCACTTCTGGACGAGGGACTGACCCCCACCGCCCCGCCCCGCCATTCGCAGCAACCTCAACCGGGAGGGGGCGTGGGGGCGGAGCCCCCACATCGGGGGTCCGGGGGTCGCCCCCCGGGCAAACGACAAAGGAGTGGCGGTCGGCGCTCTCCGCCGACACACCACTCCCAACTCGTTTGTGGGCCTAGGTGGACTTGAACCACCGGCCTCATCCTTATCAGCGCTCATCGGTATGCATTCAAATGATTACCTAGAGTCAAAGATTTCCGCTAAGCTGCTGGTCAGAGCGTTGATCGAGTGTCAGATGATCCCTCCTCATGGCACTCGATATCGCAAGATCCAGTGCCATGAGAGTGCCAAACGATCAACTGCCGGAGTGATCGACTTGGGTCAGGTGCAGGTCCGGTTCACCAAGACCGGTGTCCCCCGCTACCGCGCGATGTACGACGATGCGCGCGGCAGGCGCCAGACGGCCGGAACGTTCACCACCGAGAAGGAGGCCATCGCCGCATGGCACGCCGCCGAGGCGGAGATCGCCAAGGGCGGGCTGGGCGACCGGCGCCGCGGGCGCCAGACCTTCCAGACGTACGTCGAGAAGAAGTGGCTGCCGCACCAGGTCCTTGAGGCGACTACCCGGCAGGACTACACCTACAAGATCAACAAGCACCTCATGGGCTTCTTCGGCCCCATGCGCATGTGCGACATCCTCCCCGAGCACGTCCGCGAGTGGATCACCGAGATGCAGCGCAAGGGGGCATCCGCGGCCACGATCCAGAAGTGCAAGCGGGGGATCCTCAACTCGATCTTCACCACGGCCCTCAACGACCAGGTGATCAGTCATCATCCCAGCCGTGGGGTGCGGATCCCGCCGGTCCCCAAGAGGCCGAAGAAGGTCATCACGGCCAAGCAATTCGACAGCCTCTACCGGGCGCTGCCCGACGCCGACAGCCGCCTGCTCGTCGAGACGGTCATCGAGAGCGGGCTGCGCTGGGGCGAAACGGCCGAACTTCGTGTGAAAGACCTGGACTTCACCACGCGCGTCCTCACAGTCAGCAGGACGGTCGTCGAACTCAACCCGAAGTTCCATCCGACCCAAGGCCGCTTTCTCGTCAAGCCCTATCCCAAGGGCAAGGAGTACCGCCGCTTCAAACTCAGCCCCCAGATCGTCCGCAAGCTCCAGGCACACGTTGGGGACCGAGGCCTCGGGGAGGACGACCTCTTCTTCCAGTACCTACCCGTTGATCAGCCGAAGCCCAGGAAGCTACGTCCCATTCCGGTGCCTGGTGCCCACGGCAAGACAGCCCCCAACGAACAGGGGAAGAGCTACGACCACGGCTCGCTCACCGCCTACACCACTGGAAAGTGCCGCTGCGAGTACTGCAGGGAGGCCTACCGCCTCTACCGCGCCCGGCGTCGAGCCACGGGCAAGGACAGCCCGCGCTCGCCGCGCGTACGCCAGTCCGACGGTCACATCCCCGCCGACTGGTTCCGCAAGCAGATCTGGAACCCGGCCTGCAAGACCGCCGGGCTGGACCATGTCACCCCGCACCACCTGCGCCACGCTCATGCTTCCTGGCTCCTGGCCGGCGGCGCAGACCTCCAGGTCGTCAAGGAACGCCTGGGCCATGCCTCGATCGCTACCACCGAGCAGTACCTACACACCCTGCCCAACGCCGATGAGACCGCGCTCGCCGCCCTCGGCAAGATCCGCGGACCCCAGGTCAACGAAGCCCCGGAAACTTCCGAGCTGGACACTCTCAAGGCCGAGAACGAACGTCTCCGAGCCGCCATCGCCGACGTGGCTCTGGCTCTCCGCCCCGACTCCCGCCCCCACCTGAGCACGGCCTGACGGCAGGTCCCGCCTCGGGGGCGTATTCGCCCCACAAAAAAATGCGGCCCCTGAACGGGGCCGCCCTGTCGGCCGTAACCGACTTCGTCTGCCACCCAGGATAGTTACTACTTCCGGCACGCGCCACCTCCACCGACGTCTAACGTTCTGTCACGTGCCGGATGCGATCGCGTACGTCGACGGGTTCAACCTCTACCACGGGTTGAAGTCCAAGTACGGCCGTGCCTACCTGTGGCTCGACATCGTCCAGTTGGTGCAACGGATGCGGCGCGATGACACGGTGCGAGCCGTGAAGTACTTCACTGCCATCGTCAAAGGGGAGCCGGACGCAGCCCGTCGCCAGGAGACCTACCTGGCCGCACTGGCGGCGTACCGACCCCAGGTGCAGGTCATCCGAGGCCACTTCAAGGTGAAGAGCATGCGGATCAGCTGCCGGGCCTGCGGCGCACAGTGGCAGTGCCAGTGCCAACCGCCTCAGCAGCGTTACCGCACCTACGAGGAGAAGCTGACCGACGTCGCACTGGCCACCGAGATGGTCCGGGACGCCGCACTGGGGAACGGCGACTTGTCGTTGCTGATCTCAACGGACACCGACTTCCTACCCGCCATCCAGGCCTCGCTGGAGTTGGCACCCACTCGCCCGATACTGGTCGCCTGCCCTCCAGGCAGAGGCAGCCCCAGCCGGTTCGACGGCATGGTGACCTCCTTCCCGATCAGGGAGGAGCATCTGAAGGCCTCGCTACTGCCCGACTCCGTCCCGGACAAGGGGCTGGTTCGCCGACGTCCCGACAAGTGGGCGTGACCGTCCTCACCGGACACACGACCACCTGAGTTCGGCGTCAGGGCAGGTGCCGACGGATCTCTTCGGCGAGGTCATCGAGATGCCGCACGGTACGCGCCGCCGTATCCATGTACCGGCGCAGTTCAGGCGGCAGTTCCCCCGAGTGCACGGCGGCGACCGCCTGATTGAGGTTCACGCCGATACGCCTGGCCTGCCCGGCCGCATGCATCACCGTCTTCAGGGCCTCCCGCAGCAGGCCATATTGCGGCTGGACGCTCCCGCGCGCGGCCGTAAGGACCGTCTGTGCCGCGTACGCGCCCAGCGCGAGTCGCTCTTCCGCCGCAGCCGAAGCCACAAGCGCGTGCTCTTCGTCCGACAGGGATAACCTCACCGATCGTTCTCGCCGTGGAGTCCGATGTGCTCGCCGGTTCACCCTCGGTGCGCTCGTCGGCCTCGCTTCACCATGTCCGGCTACTGCTGCCACCCCCCGGATCGCGCTCGATCCTCGTCCACCACCTGGACCGCGCCCGGTCCAGGTCGCCTTATGTGCACGATTTCCATTTCTTGCCCTGCACCAGCAGAGGCCCTTGGAACGGCGTCCAGTCGTGGCCCCTACACCGCCGGCTCTGAGAGTCCGGGACGAGCCTCCGAGCCTCGGCTTGAAGCCGCCTGGTCAGAAGCCCTCGCACGCATCACGACGGGGGGACAGGCCAACACACGGGGGACACGAACTGTCGGCTGGTGGGTCCTGATGGTACGAGGTCCCAGTGCCATCGGAGTGCCAAAAGATCTTGAGGCCGGGTCCGCTGGACGCGGAACCGGCCTCTGACCTGCGCTTTTGTTGTGGGCCTAGGTGGACTTGAACCACCGGCCTCATCCTTATCAGGGATGCGCTCTAACCGACTGAGCTATAGGCCCGGAGTGTGCCGCCGCCCCTGGCGGCGCAACGAGAGGTTACCCCATCTGGGCGGACAACCGGAAATCGATTGCCGGGCGGCGGCGGGAGGGGGCTACTCGGCCTCCTTCAGGGTGACCTCGACGCCGCCCACCAGGTCGGCGGCGAGGTTGTAGATGACGGAGCCGACCGTGGACAGGGCGGTGATGAGCATGACGTTCAGGGCGCCCACGAGGACGGTGTAGCCGAAGACGCGGAAGAAGGAGAACCAGCTGCCGGCGTCGACGCTGCCGGTGGTCTCGCCCTGCTCCTTGGTGAGGCTGTTGATCGTGTCGCTGATGGCGTCGAACACGCCGAGGCCGGACAGGATCGCGTACAGGACGATCACGGCGACGAGCAGGACGACGAAGCAGACCAGCGACATCACGAAGCTGAACTTCATCACCGACCACGGCTCGAGCCGCGACAGCTGGAGCTGGGCCTTGCGGGCCGGCTTGCCGTTCGCCGGTTTGGTGGAGTTCGCCGGGGTCATGGCGGTGGACGGCCGGTCCTTCAGGACGGTGCCCGCGAAGCCGCGGCCGGAGCCGCCCGAGGAGGGCGAGGGCGAGGGCGAGGGCGACGAGGCGGCGGCCGAGTTCCCCCCGGCCGGGTTCCCCGCGGCGGCGGAGTTGCCGGGGGACCGGTTGAACAGCTTGCGGGCGCTCTCCGTACGTCCTGCCGAGACCGAACCGGACGGCTCGGCGGGTTTGGCCCAGCCCGCCGAGCCGGAGGAGGACGACGGCGACGATGACGGCGAGGACGGAGAGGAGGAGGCCGCGGCGGACGGCGCCGAGGGCTTCGCCGGCGAAACAGACGAATCCCCGACAGTGTCCTTGACCGGGGCGATCTCGGAACTGCCGGAGTCCTTCGCCGACTTGTCCTCGATCTTCGCCAGGTCGATCCGGGTCGTGTCGGCGCTCGACGAACCCGACTTTCCAGACGAGCCCGGCTTACCGGCGGCGTCCGACGTGTCGAGGTCGACGGTCGTCTCGTCCCGCCCGGACTTGGCGGACGCGGCGGCGACGGTCTTCGCCGGCTTCGTCCCGGGCTTGGACGATCCCGACCCCGATCCCGCACCCGGCTTCTTGCCGGCGCCACCCGTACCGCCGCCCGTGCCCTCCGCGCCCGTGCCGTCCGCGCCGGGCGGTCCGCCCTTGTTCTTGCCGGGCTCGGTGCTCACGTGTCCTCCTGGCCTAGCGGCTCGGTGACGATGCAGGATACGTCACTCACCGTCGCCCCCTTCGCCATCGTCCGAGTCCTCGGCGGACTCGGAGTCGTCAATGGACTCTACGTTCCTCGCGATCGCCACGATGCTGTTCCCGTCCGCCAGGTTCATCAGGCGGACGCCCATGGTCTGCCTGCCGGACTGCTTGATCTCCGCGGCGGTGGTACGGATCACGCCGCCGTTCGACGTCATCGCGAACACCTCGTCATCGGGGCCGACCATCAGCGCCCCTACCAACATCCCGCGCGATTCAACGATCTTAGCGGTGAGGACGCCCTTACCCCCACGTCCTTGGAGCGGGTATTGGTCCACTGGAGTGCGCTTGGCGTAGCCGCCACGGGTGGCCACCAGGACATCGTCCGAGCCGTTGTGGACGACGAGCATGTTGAGGACTTCCTGGTCCTCGTCGAAGCGCATGCCGATGACGCCGGACGTGGCGCGTCCCATCGGCCGGAGCGACTCGTCGTCCGCGTGGAACTTGATCGCCTGCGCGCCGGAGGAGATCATCAGCAGCCGGTCGTCGGCGGAGACGAGCCGCGCGGCGATCACCTCGTCGCCCTCGACGAGGTTGATGGCGATGATGCCGCCGGTGCGCGGCGAGTCGAAGTCGCGCAGCGCGGTCTTCTTGACGCGGCCCTTCTTCGTCCCGAGGACGAGGTAGGGCGCGACGTCGTAGTCGCGCAGGGTCATGACCTGGGCGATGCGCTCGTCCGGCTGGAAGGCCAGCAGGTTCGCGACGTGCTGGCCGCGCGAGTCGCGGCCCGAGTCGGGCAGCTCGTACGCCTTGGCCCGGTAGACGCGGCCCTTGTTGGTGAAGAACAGGATCCAGTTGTGCGTCGAGGTGACGAAGAACTGGTCGACGATGTCGTCCTGCTTGAGCTGCGCGCCGCGGACGCCCTTGCCGCCGCGCCGCTGCGCCCGGTACAGGTCGGTCTTGGTGCGCTTGGCGTAGCCGCCGCGGGTGATCGTGACGACGACGCCCTCTTCGGCGATGAGGTCCTCGTAGGAGACGTCCCCGTCGAAGGGGATGATCTCGGTGCGCCGCTCGTCGCCGAACTTCTCGACGATCGGGGCGAGCTCGTCGGCGACGATCTGCCGCTGCCGCTCAGGGGAGCCCAGGATGTCGTTGTAGTCGGCGATCTCCGCCATGAGCTTGTCGTACTCGTCGATGATCTGCTGGCGCTCCAGGGCGGCGAGCTTGCGCAGCTGCATGTCCAGGATGGCCTGCGCCTGGATCTCGTCGATCTCCAGCAGCCCCATCAGGCCCTGCTGCGCCTCGGACGCGGACGGCGAGCGCCGGATCAGCGCGATGACCTCGTCGATCCGGTCGAGGGCCTTCAGCAGCGCGCGCAGGATGTGGGCGCGCTCCTCGGCCTTGCGGAGCAGGAACCGGGTGCGGCGGACGATGACGTCGATCTGGTGCGTGACCCAGTGCCGGACGAACTGGTCGATGCGCAGGGTGCGCGGCACCCCGTCCACCAGCGCGAGCATGTTCGCGCCGAACGTCTCCTGTAGCTGGGTGTGCTTGTACAGGTTGTTCAGGACGACCTTGGCGACGGCGTCCCGCTTCAGCACGATGACGAGCCGCTGCCCGGTCCGGCCGGACGTCTCGTCGCGGACGTCGGCGATGCCGTCGAGCTTGCCGTCCTTGACGCCGTCCGCGATCTTCAGGGCGAGGTTGTCCGGGTTGACCTGGTACGGGAGTTCGGTGACGACGAGGCAGGTGCGGCCCTGGATCTCCTCGACCTCGACGACGGCCCGCATCGTGATGGAGCCGCGCCCGGTGCGGTACGCCTCTTCGATGCCCTTGCGGCCGACGATCAGGCCGGCGGTCGGGAAGTCGGGGCCCTTGACCCGCTCGATCAGCGCCTCGAGCAGCTCCTCGTCGGACGCGCCGTAGTTGTCCAGGAACCACCGGACGCCGTCGGCGACCTCGCGCAGGTTGTGCGGCGGGATGTTCGTCGCCATCCCCACCGCGATGCCGGCGGACCCGTTGACCAGGAGGTTCGGGTACCGGGACGGCAGGACGTCCGGCTCCTGGGAGCGGCCGTCGTAGTTGGGGGAGAAGTCGACGGTCTCCTTGTCGATGTCGCGCAGCAGCTCCATCGCGAGGGGCGCCATGCGGCACTCGGTGTACCGCATCGCCGCGGCGGGGTCGTTGCCGCGCGAGCCGAAGTTGCCGTTGCCGTCGACCAGCGGGTACCGCATCGACCAGGGCTGGGCCAGCCGGACGAGCGCGTCGTAGATGGCGGAGTCGCCGTGCGGGTGGTAGTTCCCCATGACGTCGCCGACGACGCGGGCGCACTTGAAGTAGCCGCGGTCGGGCCGGTAGCCGCCGTCGTACATCGCGTACAGGACACGGCGGTGGACGGGCTTGAGACCGTCGCGCACCTCGGGCAGCGCGCGCGCGACGATGACCGACATCGCGTAGTCGAGATAGCTCTTCTGCATCTCGACCTGGATGTCGACCGGCTCGATCCGTTCGCCGGGGTAGCCGCTCTCTGTGGTCACGTCCGTCACTCTCAAAACCTCTTCTGCTCGGTGGGAAGCTCAGCGGGAGAAGTACGCCTGCCTGCGGGAGTCGCGGGAGCCTGGGAGCCGGCTGGCGGTGGGCCGGGGCCCGGGACCGGGGCCGTCCTACGGCCGGGTGGGCCGATGGGCCGGGTGGCCGGTGCCTGGCCGGGTGGCCGTCGTGGTCAGGCCGCTGGGAGCTCGGCGCGCGGCGCGTACCTCAGATGTCGAGGAAGCGCACATCCTTCGCGTTGCGCTGGATGAACTCCCTTCGGGGCTCGACCTCCTCGCCCATGAGCACACTGAACAGCTCGTCCGCCTGGGCGGCGTCGTCCAGCTGGACCTGCAGCAGGACCCGGTTGTCGGGGTCCATGGTGGTGTCCCACAGCTCGTTGGCGTTCATCTCGCCGAGGCCCTTGAAGCGCTGCACCAGGTCGCGGGGGCGCGGGTCGCGCTTCCCGGCGGCGATCCCGGCCTCGATGACCGCGTCGCGCTCGGCGTCGGAGAAGGCGTAGTCGGCCTCGTTGCCCCGCGCGTCCCACTTGATCTTGTAGAGCGGCGGCTGCGACAGGTACACGTGGCCGGCCTCGATCAGCGGCTTCATGAACCGGAACAGCAGCGTCATCAGCAGGGTGTTGATGTGGTGGCCGTCGACGTCGGCGTCCGACATCAGGATGATCTTGTGGTAGCGGAGCCTGCTGATGTCGAACTCGTCGTGCACGCCGGTGCCGAGCGCCGTGATGATCGCCTGCACCTCGTTGTTCTTCAGGATCTTGTCGATCCTGGCCTTCTCCACGTTCAGGATCTTGCCGCGGATCGGCAGGATCGCCTGGAAGTGCGGGTTGCGGCCGCCCTTCGCGGAGCCGCCCGCCGAGTCGCCCTCGACGATGTACAGCTCGGACTTGGCCGGGTCGGTGGACTGGCAGTCCGACAGCTTGCCGGGCAGCGACGTCGACTCCAGCAGGCTCTTGCGGCGGGTCAGGTCGCGCGCCTGCCGCGCCGCGACCCGCGCCCGCGCCGCCTGCGACGCCTTGTTGATGATCTCCTTGGCCTCGCCCGGGTTCTCCTCGAACCAGTCGCGCAGGTGCTCGTTGCACGCCTTCTGCACGAACGACTTGGCCTCGGTGTTGCCGAGCTTGGTCTTCGTCTGGCCCTCGAACTGCGGGTCGGCCAGCTTGATGGAGATGATCGCGGTGAGGCCCTCGCGGACGTCCTCACCGGTGAGGTTGTCGTCCTTGTCGCGCAGCAGGCCCTTGTCGCGGGCGTACCGGTTGACGATCGTGGTCAGCGCCGCCCGGAAGCCCTCCTCGTGGGTGCCGCCCTCCGCCGTGTTGATGGTGTTGGCGAACGTGTGGACGGACTCGGCGTAGGACGAGTTCCACTGCATGGCGATCTCGATCGACATGCCGTCGGTGTGGTCGTCGAAGTACACGACCGACTCGTGGACCGCGTCCTTGCGCGCGTTGATGTAGCGGACGAAGTCCTCGATGCCGCCCTCGTAGTGGTACCGGACGACGTGCGGCTCACCGTTGGAGTGGTCGGGACGCTCGTCCCGCAGCGTGATGGCGAGGCCGCGGTTGAGGAACGCCATCTCCTGCATGCGGCGGGAGAGGGTCTCGAAGTTCCACTCGGTGGTCTCGAAGATGTCGGGGTCCGGCCAGAACCTGATGAGGGTGCCGGTGCCGGAGGTCTCCTCGCCCTGCTGGAGCGGCGCCTCGGGCCCCCGCCACGTGTACGCCTGGCGCCAGACGTGGCCGTTCCGGCGGACCTCGGCCTCCAGCCGGCTGGACAGCGCGTTGACCACGGACGAGCCGACACCGTGCAGACCGCCGGAGACGGCGTAGGACTTGCCGTCGAACTTGCCGCCCGCGTGCAGCGTGGTGAACACCAGCTCGATGGCCGGACGTTTCTCCACCGGGTGCTCGCCGACCGGGATGCCGCGGCCGTTGTCGTCCACGCTCACGCCGCCGTCGGCCAGCAGCGTCACCACGATGCTGTCGGCATGGCCGGCAAGGGCCTCGTCGACCCCGTTGTCCACGATCTCGTAGACGAGGTGGTGCAGGCCGCGCTCACCGGTCGAGCCGATGTACATGCCGGGTCGCTTGCGAACCGCCTCGAGTCCTTCAAGGACAGTGATCGAACTAGCGTCGTACGCCAAAGGAGATCCTCCTGCCGGGGATGTCTGCCGCTCCGCGCCCGAGGGAGGCGCGGTGTGCCCCGTAACACACATGGGGGCACCCGGTTCGTGCTCTGTTCACGTTGGTGAGAGCCCCGGGCACCCCATGACGGCGCAGCATCCTGAACCCTCAAACATTCTACCGGGTGACGCGGCGAAAAGTGGCACTCACGAGCGCTGTATGCGCGTGTGGCGGCCGATCTGACCGGGAGCCACATCCCCCCATAGGTCCCAGGGCGTTCTCTGGCCTACGTGGCGCTGGCCGCTGAACTGGGCACCCCGCCCCCGAACAGATGTTCCCCGCCACCCACCGCGACCCCACCGCGACCCCGCCGCGACCCCGCCGCGACCGCGCGCCTCACCGGACCCGCCAGGCGCCGGGGCGGCGGGGGCCGGACGACGGGCCCACGACCTTCACCCGGCGGACGGTGCCGTGCCCGAGTTCCTCGTTCAGCCGCCGGACGAGGGTGGACGACAGCAGGCGCAGCTGCGTCGCCCATGTCGTCGAGTCGGCGGCGACGGTCAGCACGCCGTCCTCGAAGCGGTCCGGACGGGTGTGCTCGGCCAGGTCGGCGCCGACGATGCCCGCCCAGTTGCCGAAGACGCCGCCGACCGCCGCGCGCTGCTCCCAGCCGCGGGACGCCATCAGCTCGCGGATCGCCGCGCCGAACAGCTTGGGATCACCGCCGCGGCTGGGGTCCCTGACCCGGACGACACGTCCGGTGCCCTTGCGCCTGCCGTTCTGGCCGGGGAGGGTGCCGCGCTTCAGCGCGTCGGCCTTCGCCTGGGCGAGCGCCTCGCGCGCCAGCTCGATCCCCGACTTGGCCGGAGGGGTCCCAGCCTCGACGGAGTTGTCCACATCCTGTGGATCATCACTCACACGCTCGCCCCTTTCCGCTCAGTCCGGAGACGCCCCGGGTGACGGCCTTCCGCGCTCAGTCCCGGACGACCTCACCGTCGGAGACGGTATACGAACCCCCTGTCAGTTCGGCCGGCACGTCGGCGGGGACGGCCGCCGTGATGAGGACCTGCTCCGCCGTCACCACCATGTCGGCCAGCCGGTCGCGGCGGCCCGTGTCCAGCTCGGCGAACACGTCGTCCAGGATGAGGACGGGGTCGTCGCCGTCCGCGCGCAGCAGTTCGTACGCGCCGAGCCGGAGGCCCAGGGCGAACGACCACGACTCGCCATGGCTGGCGTAGCCGCGCGCCGGAAGCTCCCCCAGGCGCAGGACGAGCTCGTCCCGATGCGGGCCGACGAGGCTCACGCCCCGTTCCAGCTCCTGCTTCCGTGATTCGCCCACAGCCGCCATGAGCTCCTCGGAAAGTTGTCCACGGTCTGTGGACAACTCCACGTCACCGAGCGAACTCCGGTAGACGAGGTCGGCCGCGCCACTGTGCGGAGCGAGAGCGGCATAGGCGCGCGCCACCAGCGGACGCAGCGCATCGATCAGCTGCAGCCGCCCCGCCAGCAGCTCCGACCCGGTGCGCACCAAGTGTGAATCCCAGACGTCGAGGGTCGCGAGCACCTCCTGGCCGGGGGAGCGCCTGTGCGCGGCCGCCGACTTCAGCAGGGCGTTGCGCTGCTTGAGGACGCGGTCGTAGTCGGAGCGCACCCCGGCGAAGCGCGGAGCCCGCGCGGTGAGCAGCTCGTCCATGAACCGGCGCCGCTCCCCCGGGTCGCCCTTGACGAGCGCGAGGTCCTCCGGGGCGAACAGGACCGTCCGCACCATCCCCAGGATCTCGCGCGGCCTGGGGACGGGGGACCGGTTGAGCCGGGCCCGGTTCGCCCTGCCCGGGTTGATCTCGAGCTCGATCAGCGCCTTGCGGTCGTCCTTCACCACCCCGGCCCGGACGATCGCACGCGCCGCCCCGTGCCGGACGAGCGGCGCGTCGGTCGCCACCCGGTGGCTCCCGTGCGAGGCGACGTACCCGATGGCCTCGACCAGGTTCGTCTTGCCCTGCCCGTTGGGCCCCACGAACGCCGTGACCCCCGGCTCGAGCGCGACCTCGGCGGCCGGGTACGAGCGGAAGTCCTGCAGCGAAAGGTGGGCGACGTGCACGAGACACGAGAGTAGAGCCTTCAGCACCCTGCCCATGCCCCACGCACCCCCGCCCGCGAGTACCCGCACGGGCCCCGCCGGCGGCGGGGCTCCGTGACATCACCCGACATCCTCCGGGCACGGCGGGGGCGCCGTCCCGGAAACCACAACCTGTGGATAACTCCGCGGGCGGACGATCACACCTTCGGCGGGTCGACGTCGGCGCCGGGGGAGTCGGCGCCCTTCGCGGTCTCCACGGCGTGACCGCCGAACTGGTTGCGGAGGGCGGCGACGACGCGCATCGCGGGGGAGTCGTCCTGGCGGGAGGCGAACCGGGCGAACAGCGAGGCGCTGATGACGGGCAGCGGCACGGCGTGCTCGACCGCGGCCTGCACCGTCCAGCGCCCCTCGCCCGAGTCGTTGGCGTAGCCGCGCAGGTCGTCGAGCTCGGGGTCGTCGGCGAGCGCGCGGTTCAGCAGGTCCAGCAGCCAGGACCGGATGACCGTGCCCTCCTGCCAGCTGTGGAACGTCTCCGGCACCCGGGTGACGATGGGGCTCGCCTCGATCAGCTCGAAGCCCTCGCCGAACGCCTGCATCATCGCGTACTCGATGCCGTTGTGGACCATCTTCACGTAGTGGCCCGCACCGATCTCACCGGAGTGGACGAAGCCGTACTCCCCCTCGGGCTTCAGGGTGTCGAAGACGGGCATGAGCCGCTTCACGTTGTCCTCGTCGCCGCCGACCATGAGCGCGTAGCCGTTCTCCAGGCCCCACACGCCGCCGCTCACCCCGCAGTCGACGAACCCGATGCCCTTGGCTGCGAGTGCCTCACCGTGCTTCTGGTCGTCCACATAGTGTGAATTGCCGCCGTCAACGACGACGTCACCCGCCTGCAGGACTTCCCCGAGGCTGTGGATGGTCTCAGCGGTGGGCTTCCCTGCGGGCACCATCACCCACACCGCGCGCGGCGGGGACAGCCGTTCGACCAGTTCCTGCAGCGAACCGACGTCGCTCACCTGCGGGTCACGGTCATACCCGACGACCGTGTGGCCGCCGCGGCGCAGCCGCTCGGCCATGTTGCCGCCCATCTTGCCCAGGCCGATGATCCCAAGCTCCATGAAGCTCACTCCCCTGTGCGTAACCCTGTGCGTAACTGCCTATGCCTCTGCCTTACCGCGCGAACACGCGACCGTGCGAACGCGCGAACGCCAAGACGCGCGTGTCCGACCGCCTGGGCGGCTCCCCCGCGCGGGTCGTCGTCCCCGGCGTGCCCCGGGGCATGCCCCAGGGCACGGTCCTCATCCGGACAGCCGTACAGGCATGATCAGGTAACGGTAGTTCGGGTTCTCCCCGTCCTGCGGCGGCTTCCCGGTGAGGACGGCCGGCTTCGTCGGCGTCGTGAACGACAGCCGCGCCACGTCCGAGCCGATCGCTGAGAGCCCGTCGAGCAGGAAGCCGGGGTTGAACGCGATGTCGATGTCCTCGCCCTCCAGGGACGCCTCAAGGGCCTCCACGGCCTGGGCCTCGTCCCCGGTGCCCGCCTCCAGGACGACCTCGCCCTGGCTGAACGAGAGCCGGACGGGCGTGTTCCGCTCCGCGACCAGCGAGACGCGCTTGACGGCCTCGATGAACGGCGCCGTCGGGATCTCGGCGAGGCCGGCGTACTCGCTCGGCAGCAGCGACCGGTACTTGACGAAGTCGCCGTCCAGCAGCCGGGACGTGGTGCGGCGGCCGCCGCCCTCGAACCCGATCATGCCCTCGCCGGTGCCGCCCGTCCCGCCGAGCGCGATCGACACCTCGGCGCCGGCCGTCAGCGACTTGGCGGTGTCGGCGAGCGTCCGCGCCGGGACGAGCGCGACGGCGGAGAAGTCGGGACGCTCCGGCTTCCAGTGCATCTCGCGGACGGCCAGCCGGTACCGGTCGGTGGACGCCAGCGTGACCGTCTCGCCCTCGATCTCCACCCGCACGCCGGTCAGCATCGGGATCGTGTCGTCCTTGCCCGCGGCGATCGCGACCTGGGAGACGGCGGCGGCGAACTCGTCACTGCCGACCGAGCCGGCGGCGGGCGGCATCTCCGGCAGCGTCGGGTAGTCCTCCACAGGCATCGTGAGGAGTGTGAACTTCGCGCTGCCGCAGCGCAGCATCACCTTCGCGCCGTCCGTCGTGACCTCCACAGGGTGGGGAGGAAGGCTGCGCGAGATCTCGGCGAGCAGGCGCCCGGACACCAGGGCCGTCCCCGCCTCCTCGACGTCGATCTCCGTGGACACCTGGGCGGAGACCTCGTAGTCGAACGCGGACAGCTTGAGGCGGTCGTCGTTGCCCTCGCCGCCCGCGACGAGGTGCATGCCCGCGAGGACGGGCACCGGGGGACGGACGGGCAGCGTGCGCGCGGTCCACGCGACCGCGTCGGCCAGGGCATCTCTGTCGATGCGGAACTTCAACGGGACCAGCCTCCTGCAGGTGTCGGGCAAGGGTGAGGTGCTCTCGGCCGGGGCGGGGCGCTCGCGGCACGTTGTCCCCAGGCCCTGACTTGAGATGGATCTTTTCTTGGATAGAGAAGTAGAGCAGTACTAGTAATAGGGGCGGTGGATAGTGTGGACAGAGCTCGTTTCCGCAGGTCATCCCCCGTTTCTCTGTCCACCGGGCCTGTGTACGGCCGGTGGACGGCGCGGAGCCGCCTGGGGACGGCGAATCTGTCCCCACAGGTCATCCTCATGTCATCCACCGGTTTTCCACGAGTTCTCCACGGGTATGTGACCGGATTCGACGCCCTGTGTACAGCGGGCGGCTGATCGCGGGGCCGGCCCACCTGCCCGTCCCCAGGCCGTCCCCAAGGTGTCCCCAGGTCGTCCACCGGTTTTCCCCAGGGCGGCGGCGCGGCCGCTCGGCCGATCCACATCCGTCCACACTTCATCCTCAGGTTTTCCAGTGGTCGTCCACCGGGTTATCCACGAAAATCCCCAGGGTTTTCCACAACCTGTGAGTAGCCGCCGCGATTCTCTGGGGAAGCGCGCATTTTGTCGGTTCTTTGCCGTCGACCGGCTGTGGACAGCCGGACGGCGGCTCGTCCACAGGGGCGAAACGGGGCTGTCCACAGTGTGTACGACGGGTTGCGTCAGCGCTTGCGGGCCTGGTGCTTGATGCGTCCCGTCAGCTCCGTGACCTGGTTGTATATGGCACGGCGCTCGGCCATCAGCGAGCGGATCTTGCGTTCGGCGTGCATGACCGTGGTGTGGTCGCGGCCGCCGAACTGCTGCCCGATCTTGGGAAGGGACAGATCGGTCAGCTCCCGGCACAGGTACATCGCTATCTGCCGGGCGGTGACGAGCATCCGGGAGCGGGACGGCCCGCACAGGTCCTCGATCGTGGTGCCGAAGTACTCGACCGTCTGCGCCATGATCATCGCGGCGGTGATCTCGGGGCCGGAGTCGTTGGGGATCAGGTCCTTGAGGACGATCTCGGCGAGCTTCATGTCCACCGACTGCCGGTTCAGGCTCGCGAACGCCGTCACCCGGATCAGCGCGCCCTCCAGCTCGCGGATGTTCGTCGCGATCTGGGAGGCGATGAACTCCAGCACGTCCGGCGGCGCGGCGAGGCCCTCCTGGCGCGCCTTCTTCTGCAGGATCGCGATGCGGGTCTCCAGCTCGGGCGGCTGGACGTCGGTCGTCAGCCCCCACTCGAACCGGTTGCGGAGCCGGTCCTCCAGCGTGACCAGCTCCTTCGGCGGACGGTCGCTGGAGATCACGATCTGCTTGCTCGCGTTGTGCAGGGTGTTGAAGGTGTGGAAGAACTCCTCCTGCGTCTGCTCCTTGCCTTCAAGGAACTGGATGTCGTCGACGAGGAGGATGTCCACATCCCGGTACCGGCGACGGAACCCGTCGGCCTTACCGTCGCGGATCGAGTTGATGAAGTCGTTCGTGAACTCCTCGGAGCTCACATAGCGCACGCGAGCCCCGTTGAAGAGGCTCTGCGCGTAATGCCCGATCGCGTGGAGAAGGTGCGTCTTGCCGAGACCGGAGTCGCCGTAGACGAACAGCGGGTTGTACGCCTTGGCCGGCTGCTCGGCGACCGCGACGGCCGCGGCGTGCGCGAACCGGTTGGACGAGCCGATGACGAACGTCTCGAACGTGTACTTGGGGTTCAGGCGGGCGTGTTCGGACGCACCTGCTCCCTGCGGCGGGGCGGGGGCGGTGCCCGGGCCCTCGTCGTCCCGGAAGGATGTCTCCCCCCGGTACTGCTTGTCGCCTCCGGGGAACTCCGCGCCCTGGAAGTCGTCGTTGTGCCCGAGCGGTGGCTCGTTCCCACCGTGCTGGGGTTCGCGACCCTGCTGCTCTGGGCGGCCCCGTAGCGGGCCTAGCGTGCGGTCATTGAGATGGGAGTGCGGCGGCCGTCCGGACGACTCGCCACCGAACCCTTCCTGGCCCCCGAACCCCTCTTGGCCCCCTCCGAACCCCTCCTGGCTTCCACCAAAACCTTCTTGGCCCCCACGGAAGACTTCCTGCCCGCGATAACCGGGATAGCCGTGACCCTCGTACGGGTTCCGTCCCCCTGGGCCCGTCCCATAGGACGGTGGACGCGGGGCAGGCGGATAGGTACCGCGGTCGTCATCCGCAGCCTGTGGATAACCTCCGGGCGGACCGGGGCTGTGGGTAACTCCCGACTGCGACCGGTACCCCTGGTCGCCATAAGACTGATCGCTGTACGGCTGCTCCGGGTAAGGACGGTCGGACCGCTCCCCGTAGGAGGAGTCACCGTTGTTGTAGGAGCGATCACGGTCACGGTCTCCTGGCGGCCGTTCACCGTAGGACTCGCCATAAGAAGAAGGAGGCTCCTGCATACCGAGCCCTGCACCGGGCCCGGGAACGGGCGCCGAGAGAGGCTCGCCGGACCGGGAACCGGGGCCCGGCCCTGAGCCGGTCGCCGACCCCGCCGGCGGCTCGGGCTGGACGGTCACCGCAACGCGGATCTCCCTGCCCAGCTCATGGGAAAGGGCCTGCGTGATGAGGTTCCGGAGGCGCGTCTCCAGGGCGTCCTTGGCGAACTCGTTCGGCGCGGCCAGCAGCGCCGTCCCCTCGACGAGGGCCAGCGGGCGGACCATCGGAAGCCATGCGCGATAGCTCGGAGACAGATCGCTCTCGGCCAGTGCGATGAGAGTGCGGGCCCAGACCGATCCGAGATCCTGACCGTCCATGCGCAAGGTCCCCCTCCCACCGACTCCGCCGTACGGAGTACCTGACTACCCGGCTCTCCCACGGGACACGAATCGCCTCTCAGGGCACGACCGTGACGCGGAAGCCTTACTCTCTCACGAGTTGTCCACAGAGTTGTCCACATGCTGTGCATAGGCATGCGGCGCCTGTGTAAAACCCGTGAGGCGGGTCTCAGGGAAACGGGGTGGGAAAGACTCCGGCCTTCGTGCGGCCGGTACGGGGCGGTTCTCGGAACGGGGGGCTTGAGGGGCGGAAGGCCGACATCAGCTCGTCGAGTTCGTCGAAGGAGCGTCGGCTCGCCCGGACGACCCTAACCGCTGCCGCCCCCACCCGCAACACGATCCCCGCCCCACCCACCCGCTCCTCACCCGCACGCGACCGGGCCCGGTATGCCGCTCCCCGCGGATGCACGGAGGGGTACTCCGTTTGACCGGGTGCCCCGTGAGCCCGTAACGTGCTGAGGTCGAGTCGCATCGACGGAGATGCCGCGTGCCCGCCGGCAGCCCCTCCAGGCGAGTCCGGGTGGGCCCCCGCTGCGGGGGACCGGACGCGGCCCTCGACGCGACCTATCGAGCCTTTCGGAACCGACCGCAGCACTGGAGCCCCAAAGTGAGCAAGCGTACTTTCCAGCCGAACAACCGTCGCCGCCACAAGAAGCACGGCTTCCGGCTGCGGATGCGCACGCGCGCCGGCCGCGCCATCCTGGCCGGCCGACGCGGCAAGGGCCGCGCCCGCATCGCGGTCTGAGCCACCCCAGCTGTGCTGCCGTCCGGCAATCGGATGCGGCGGCGGGACGACTTCACACTGGCCGTCCGGCGCGGTCGCCGCGCCGGACGGCCGACTGTCGTAGTTCACCTGCTCCGCCAGGACGAGGCACCGGCGGCGGACGCTCCGCCGCTGGTCGGGTTCATCGTGGCGCGCACCGTCGGCAACGCCGTCGTCCGCAACCGGGCGCGGCGCCGGCTCCGCCACCTGATGCGCCCGCGCCTCGACCTGCTTCCAGCGGGTAGCCTGCTCGTAGTGCGCGCCAACCCCCGCGCGGGAACGGCGCGTCCAGACGAACTGGCCGCGGATCTGGAGTCGGCACTCGGCCGGCTGCTGCGGCCCGCGTCCAAGGGGCGAAGATGAGGAGTCGGCAGGGGACCGCGTCCCCCGCGCAGCACGAGACGGGCCGCCACCCCGGTCCCGTCGCGACCGTGCTGATCCTTCTCGTCCGCGCCTACCGCCGCTTCTTGAGTCCCCTGCTCGGGCAGCAGTGCCGTTTCCACCCCACCTGCAGCGCGTACGGCCTGGAGGCTCTCCAGGTTCACGGGGCGCTGCGCGGGACGTGGCTGACGGCCCGCCGGATCGCGCGGTGCCATCCCTTCCATCCCGGGGGTTATGACCCGGTACCGCCGAAGAAGACGTCCGGAACGGTCGGAACGAGCCCCACCGGGGAATCCGACGACTCCGGGCAGACGTTGTCTCTTGGACCGTCGGTCTTCTCCGGGGATTCCGAGGGGACGACCCCTCAGCAGCGATCCGCGGCGGTCTCCTCGAACTCCGGCCGTGAGGAAAGCGGCCACGCCCCAGCAGAGCCCAAGGAGCTGCCCGGTGCTTGATTGGTTGTACGAGATCGTCTCTCAGCTCATCGTGTGGATTCACACGGGGCTCAGTACGGTCGTCCCCAAGGACAGCGGATGGGCGTGGGGCGGTTCGATCATCCTGCTCACCGTCCTGCTGAGGCTCGCCCTCGTGCCGCTCTTCGTGAAGCAGATCCACGCCTCACGGAAGATGCAGGACCTGAACCCGAAGGTTCAGGCGCTGCGCAAGAAATACAAGAACGACAAGCAGCGCATGAACCAGGAGGTGATGAAGCTCTACCAGGAGAACGGGGCCAACCCGCTGGCGGGCTGCCTCCCCCTCCTGGTGCAGATGCCGATCTTCATCGGCCTGTTCCAGACGCTGAAGCGGATCTCGGACGCCAAGCCGGGGCAGAGCGTCTTCGCCGTCTCGTCCGACCTGGTCACGAGCGCGCAGAACGCCAACATCTTCGGCGCGCACATCCCCGACACGTTCCTGAACGCGTGGGGCGCCGACCCGAAGAGCTGGACCGCGATCATCGTCACGGGCATCGCCGTGGTGATCAGCTCCTGCACGACCTTCTTCACCGTCCGGGCCAGCATGAAGCGGCAGCCGGTCGCCGACGACGCGAACCCGATGATGCAGGCGCAGAAGATGATGGTCTTCTTCGCGCCGCTGTTCGGCCTGTTCGGCCTCGGGTTCCCGCTGGGCGTGCTGATGTACTGGGTCACGTCCAACAGCTGGACGCTGGCGCAGCAGCACTACATCTACAAGAAGTACCCGCCGCCCGGCACCGACGGCGACACCGCGACCACCACCGCGAAGGCCGGTACCAAGGCGGGTGGTGCGAAGGCGGGTGGTGCGAAGGCCGCCGGCACCGCGAAGGCGGGGACGAAGGCGGGGACGAGGACGGCCGGTTCGAAGGCCGCCGCCGCCAAGAACGGCCAGAGCCAGTCCGGCACGCGGGCCAAGGCCAGGCTGAAGAAGGAGCCGGAGCCGGAGCCGGAGGCCGAGGAGAAGCCGAAGGTCGTGCGCAACCAGCCGACCCGCAAGTCGCGCAGCAAGCGCAGTGGCACCCAGAAGCGCTAGTTTGAACCCCGAGCAAGTGCCCGAGAAGGAGACCCCGTTGAGCCAGACCGACACCACCGAGGTCGACGTCCAGGCGCTCGAACAGGAAGGCGAGATCGCCGCCGACTACATCGAGGGCCTGCTGGACATCGGTGACTACGACGGCGACATCGACATGGACGTTGAGGGCGAGCGCGCCCTCGTCGCCGTCGTCGGAGCCGAACTGGACGAGCTGGTCGGCAAGCGCGGGGAGGTCCTGGAGGCGCTGCAGGAGCTGACCCGGCTGGCCGTCCACCGCCAGACCGGCAACCGCACCCGCCTCATGCTGGACGTCGGCGGCTACCGGGAGCGCCGTCGCGCCGAGCTCACCAAGCTCGGGACGGACGTCGCGGACGAGGTCAAGCAGGCCGGCGAGTCCAAGCCGCTCGCCCCGATGACCCCGTTCGAGCGGAAGATCGTCCACGACGCGGTCGCCGCCGCCGGCCTCCGCAGCGAGTCCGAGGGCGAGGAGCCCGACCGCTACGTGGTGGTCTATCCCGCCTGATTCCCGTCCCTCCACGGCCGTCCGCCGAGAACCTGGACGGCCCGCTTGGACCAGACCTCCGAACGGCCCCGGCTGCACCCGCACCGGGGCCGTTCGCATGCCGGCAGATCCCCGCGACCCGGCGGCCTGCCGCAGTGGCGGGGGTGGAAAGCCTCGCGGTGGCATGGGGTGGGCCCACCGTGGCATGGGGAGGGCCCCGCGCCCTGGCCGGCGCGGGGCCCCTGGTGCTCGGTGTGCTTCGCCGCCCGAGCACACCGAGCTGGTACCCGAGTCCTCTGCTATCGGCGCGCGGTGCGCCGCCACCTGCGACGCGGCGGCAGACGATCGCCGGAGTCCACGACGGACGGGTTGTTCTCCTCCGCCGGATCCTGCGCGTAGGCGGGATCCTGGGCGTAGGCCGGGTCCTGAGCGACGTGGCCGTGCGGCACGCCCTCGTCCGCCGGGTGTTCGATCACCCGTTCGACCCGCTCCGCCGGGCGGCCCATCGGGGCAGGGTCCTCGATGATGTGCTCTTCGCGGACGATGGTTCCGGGCTCGTCCCCGTAGGCGGGGTCGGCGCCGACGACACGGCCGGCGCGGCGCCGCGGTCGCGTGTACTTGTAGGTGAAGGCCATGCTGGCGAGCCCCACCAGGATCAGGATCCAGCCGACCATGTGGATATCGACGCCACTGAGGTCGACGCGCAGGGCGAACGCGAGGATCGCGCCCACGGCGATGAATGCGAGGCTGACTCCGATTCCCATGTGTCGGAGCTCCTTCCGGGGGGACGGTCGGGCGACACACAGCCCCTACCCGACGAGCCTCGAATATGCCGCGGGGTCATGTGGTTCTTGCCATAACGCAAGGGTCTGGGCAGGGGGCCGCCCGGCGTAGGCGCCCGAAGTTATCCACAGGGACGTTTCGCGTGTACGCCGCTGCCCCGTCATGTGGAACGATTCGTCTGGTGGGGATTGGACGTGAGGTATTTGGTGACGCGCTGCCGGTCGCGGAGCGTTATGCGGCGTTTCTCGCCGAGGCCGGGGTCGAGCGCGGGCTCATCGGGCCGCGCGAGGTCGACCGGCTGTGGGAACGCCACCTGATCAACTGCGCGGTGGTGTCCGAGGCCGTTCCGGGTGACGCGCATGTCGTGGACATCGGCTCGGGTGCCGGGCTTCCCGGCATCGTGCTCGCCATCGTCCGCCCGGATCTGCGGATCACGCTGCTGGAGCCGCTGCTGCGCCGAACCACCTTCCTGGACGAGTGCGTCCAGATGCTCGACCTGGGCAATGTCGAGGTGCGCCGCGCCAGGGCCGAGGAGGTGGTGAAGGAGTTCTCGGTGGACGTGGCCACCGCGCGGGCCGTCGCGCCCCTCGAACGCCTCGCGAAATGGGCGCTGCCGCTGCTGCGTCCGGACGGGGAACTCCTCGCGCTCAAGGGGGAACGGGCCCAGGCCGAACTGGACGAGGCGGAGCCCGTTTTGAAGCGGCTGGGGGCGCGCTCGACGGAACTGCTGCAAGTTGGGCGCGGTATGGTCGACCCGCCGACAACACTCGTCCGTGTGGTCGCCGGCCGAGGAGAGGTTGTCGGGCGACGACAGCGCGCGCCCCGGCGTGCCAGAGGGTCGAGGAAGAGGTCTTCATGAGCACGGGACCAGGACTGGGCCGGCCTGACCGCGCCGACGAATCCCCCGACGAGCAGCCGTCCGGCCCGGGCGGATCGGGTGCGACCAAGGGCGCGCAGCCACCGTCCGCCGGGGAGGCGCAGGCGGGTTCCGGCTCGGGGGCGACGCCGGGGACCACGCCCTCGGGGCACGCGATGTGGGGCAACACGACGTCTGGTACCGCGGAGAACGTCGGATACGTTCCGACGCACTCCGGCGCACAGCCGCCGGGGCCGCGCAAAGGACCGAATCAGGGGGAGTCAGAACTCGTGCGCGAGGCGCTCAAGGACGCCAAGGTTTCACATGAAACAACGGTGACCGCACTCAAAGCGATGTCGGGCCGCAGGGAGCAGGAGTGGCCGCGGCCGGACAGTTGCCGGATCATCACCATCGCCAACCAGAAGGGCGGCGTGGGCAAGACCACCAGCTCGGTGAACCTTGCCGCGTCCCTCGCCATGCACGGCGCACAGGTGCTCGTGGTCGACCTCGACCCGCAGGGCAATGCGTCCACTGCGCTCGGCGTCGAGCACCATGCGGAGATCCCGTCGATCTACGACGTGCTGATCGAGGACATGGCGCTGGCCGACATCGTCGTCAAGGCGCCCGAGATCCCGAACCTGTACTGCGCGCCCGCGACGCTCAACCTCGCGGGTGCCGAGATCGAGCTCGTCTCGAAGGTGGCCCGCGAGTCGCGGCTTCGGCGGGCTCTCGAAGCCTACGAGACCGAAAAGTTCGACTATGTGCTGATCGACTGCCCGCCGTCGCTCGGTCTGCTCACCGTGAACGCGCTCGTCGGCGGGGACGAACTGCTCATCCCCATCCAGTGCGAGTACTACGCACTGGAAGGGCTCGGGCAGCTCATCCGCACCGTCGACCTCGTCAAGGCGCACCTCAACCCGCAACTGAAGGTGTCCACGATCCTGCTCACGATGTACGACGCCCGGACGCGTCTCGCCGCACAGGTGGCCGATGACGTCCGCAACCACTTCGGGGACGTCGTGCTCAACACGGTGATCCCCCGGAGCGTCCGAGTGTCGGAGGCCCCCAGTTACGGGCAGTCCGTCATGACCTACGACCCCGGTTCGAGCGGGGCGCTCGCCTACAGCGAGGCCGCCTCCGAGATGGCCCATGGAGGAGCTGTCCAGTGAGCCAGCAGCGACGCGGTCTGGGCAAGGGGCTCGGCGCCCTCATCCCCACCGCTCCGCCTCCGCCGACGCGGGACGAGCCCGGCAGCGCGGGAGAGCCCGGATTTCCCGGCGGTCCCGCCTCGAACGGCACCGCCGTCCATGAACCGGCCCTCGAACCGGTCGCCGGCGCCCACTTCGCGGAGCTGCCCGTCGGGTCCATCACGGTCAACCCGCGCCAGCCGCGCGAGCACTTCGACGAGCAGGCGCTGGCGGAACTCGCCGAGTCGATCGGCATCGTCGGGCTGCTGCAGCCGATCGTCGTCCGCACAACGTCGTCGGGCGAGCACGACTACGAACTGATCATGGGGGAGCGCCGGTGGCGGGCCTCCCAGATGGCCGGACTGGACGTCATTCCGGCCATCGTCCGCGACACCGGTGACAACGATCTGCTCCGTGACGCGCTCATGGAGAACCTTCACCGCCAGCAGCTCAACCCGCTGGAGGAGGCCGCCGCGTACCAGCAGCTGCTGCAGGACTTCGGCGCCACCCACGAGCAGCTCGCCGGGCGCATCGGCCGGTCGCGTCCGCACATCACCAACACGCTCCGGCTGCTGAACCTCCCGCCCGCGGTCCAGCGCCGGGTGGCCGCCGGCGTGCTGTCGGCCGGCCACGCCCGCGCCCTTCTTTCCCTCGACAGCATCGAGGCGCAGGAGCACCTGGCGCAGCGGATCGTCCAGGAAGGCCTCTCCGTCCGCGCCCTCGAAGAGATGATCGCCCTCCGCGAGGTCGACGACGAGCCGAAGGCGCCACGGCAGGGCCGCCGGAAGAAGCCGGTCGCCCCGGGCCTGAAGGAACTGGCCGACCGCCTCTCCGACCGCTACGAGACCAAGGTTCGCGTGGACATGGGCCGCAACAAGGGCAAGATCGTGGTCGAGTTCGCCACGCTCGAAGACCTGGACCGCATCATCAAGTCAATGGCCCCTGACGACAACGACGTAGAGGACGCCTAGCGCCCACCCACCCGACGCGCCCCGGAAGCCACCCACCTCCGGGGCGCTTCTCATTGCCCCCGCTCCCCCAACGACCACCCGACGAGGATGGCCAACCCCAGCGCCGGCAGCCGGGATACAGGCATAGGCCGGGACATCGACGGCGAACCAGACCGCATAGTCCCCGTCATCACCAGGCCCGCCCAGACCGGCACCGGCCGCATCGCCACCGGCGACACCGGCCCCACACCCACGGTCTCCTGAGCACCCGCCTCACCCCGCCGGCGGCTGGCACCCCGGACACCAGAACAGGTTCCGCGACGCCACCTCCGCCGCCGCCATCGGCGTCCCGCACACCAGGCACGGCAACCCCGCACGCCGGTACACGTACACCTCACCACCATGATCGTCCACCCGCGGCGGACGCCCCATCGCCTCCGACGTGTGCTCCGGACGGACCGTGTCGATCACCGTGGCAGCGTGGCTGGCCGTGCTGCATTCGGGGCGCGGTCGATGGCGTCCCGCTGTCGCTCGCTTCCGCACGCCGTGCAGACAGCGGCGTTCAGGCCCTGGGGCGCATCGCGGGTGCCTTGGCGGTGTGGCTGCGCGTGATGCGCTCGGAGTACGTCGGCGTGCTCGAGGCGCGCCCAGGGCCTGGACGCAATCGGTTCGCACGGCGTGCGGAGGCGGTCGATGGCGGAACGCCGTCGGTCCGTACCGGCCGTGCGGAGGCGGGCGACGGGCGGGACGCCGGACGGCTGCTTGCGGCGAGCAAGATCGAGCCGAGCGGTCGTTTCTAATGTTTCACCAGAAACCACGCGACCACTGTCGGGCCACACACCTCCTAGCGGCCGACTTGGCCCCAGGGCCCTTCCGATGCCACTAGAGCTATCGCTTGGCGGCCTCGTAAGTGCCTCCGGCCGCGTCGGTAGAGCCACGGCCACAGCGGACACAGTCCACGGGGCGTGAGTGGGCGCCGCGGGGCGGGACACGAGCGCGGGATCGACAGCGAGGGTGCGGACGTAGACCGGAAGCCAGGAGGTTTGCAACGCGACTGGATCCGGCCGGGGACGCCGATGTTTCTCGTGAAACATTGGGGCGGCCGTGCGGGTGGAAGTGAGGACCCCTGCGATGCTGCTGGACCCGGGTCTGCGGTTTGGGCGCGTGGACGTTTCACGAGAAACAGCGGTACTGGAGCGTTAGGTACTCGGTGGGCGCGTCCAGCCGCGCGGAGAGCGCGTCCCAATCGCCGCCGACCGCCAGCGCCACCGTCCACGCGGCCGAGCCCCGCCCACGCCGCCGGCGGCAGCGTCCGACGCGGCAGCCGCACCGCGAGCGCGGGCAGTCCCCGACTGTGATGCGACCACACTGCACCAGGAATGGCTGGCCCTCCTCGGCCCCCCTGGACCCCACAAAGTCCAGGGAAGCCGGTCCGATGTTTCCCGTGAAACATCGACGGCGACTACTCACCCGATCAGCAGCGCCGCAAGCGCTCCCGGCGGGTTCAGGCCGCCACCCTGCACGCGCCACTCAGACGGGCGCGCTGAGCCGGACACCGACCTAACTCAGAGGAGGACGACACTCCGTTCCCCTTGACGAACGCCACGAGCACCGCAGAACAGCCGGGCCGGACCGTCCGACGTCGCCCTGGCGCCGGATGAGTCGTGCCACGGCACGATGATGTCGAAGCGTGTCCGAATCAGGCAATGACCCGGCCGAGGAACCGGCGCCCACCATCGGCCAACGGTCAACGCAAGGCAGGGGGCGGGTCGAAGAGCTCGAAGCTGGCCTAGCAAGCAGATGCTCCCCGAATGCGCGGCATGCGCCCGTGCTGCTCGTAGACATGAGGGCAACATCGACGGTCGGGCAGGCACTGAGTCGGCCACGCCCCCACGGCCAACCCATAAGCGTCGCCCCAGTTTCGCGGGGCGCGTAGTCGCCCACGCTTCGCCCGTTCCCGCCAGAGAGCCCTCACCACCAAGCATCCAATCCACACAGCGGGGCCGACGGTCTCTGAGTAGCCCTCGGAGGAAACCGGAACCGCTCCCGAGATCGTGTCCAACGTGACCACCCAGCGGCGCGCGTGGTTCCCGGATGCGGCGGCGGTACAACTTCGCATTCGCCGGCCGGCGCGACCACCACGTCGGATGGCCGCTGCGATGCTTCACCCGCTCCTGCCCCGACGAGGCGCTCGCGACGGACGCTCCTCCGCTGCAGATGGGGCGCGCACGCATCACCTGATACGCCCTTCTCATCGGAGCCGCCGCACCGCCTGAGCCGCCGCACCGACTTCGCCGCGACCGGCGGAAAGGAAATCGCGTCCGAACCCCGTCCATCTCACATGCCTCCCGGGGATTCACGCCTTCTACCTCGCTTCGGTGGGATGCTTCCTCCTCTTGCGCATCCACCCTCCCTGGTGCTCTTACGCGCTCAGCAGCGTGACCCCGCGGTCTGGCCTTCCAGCGGTGGACCGTGGACGTTCGGGCTTGGCGGGCAATATCCTCTGGCGGAGCGGGCTCCCAGTGGTTCGATCTGAGGGGGTTCGGTTGGATCGCGAAGAGATGTGGCGGCACATCGGTGGACAGCGGCTGGCCATCGCGGAGAGCCTCACTGAGATTCGCTTGGACGAGTGGGAGCGGCCCTCGCTGTGTGAGGGCTGGCGTGTCCGAGACGTTGTCGCCCACATCGGCCTAGCCACGGAAATCACCTTGGGCTCGGCCCTGCGCGAGCTCGTGCGGGCGCGCGGGAACTTCCACCGATTCGTTCGGGAGACGGCGATCGAGCGCGCCGGCCTCCCGAACGATGAGCTGATCGCCATCCTGCGAAGAACTGCGGCTTCTCGACGACTCGCGCCAGGCACCACGACCAAGGAGCCGCTCCTGGACATCCTCGTCCACGCGCAGGACATCTTCGTTCCGCTCGGTCGCGAGTTCGCGATGCCGGAGCGTGCCGCACTGGTGGTGGCCGACCGTATCTGGCAGATTCCGCCGCCCTTCGGCTTCGGTGCCAAGAGGCGCCTGCGCGGACTTCACATCAAGGCAACGGACGCTCCCTGGTCGCGGGGTGAAGGGCCGCCTGTTTACGGCCCGCTCAATGTGATCATCCTTCTCATCGCCGGACGAGTCCCCGCGGCCCTCCCCCATCTTTCGGGGGATGGCATGGAAGTCCTCGCTGCCCGCCATGGCCAAGTCGGGACGGCGGAGTAGAAACCCGCGCCCACCCAGAATCGACTCCGGTGGATCAACCGGCCAAACGGACGGTCCCCGTCGCGCCGATCAAGAGACGGTCATTGCATGTCTGCCGTGCCGTCGCAGGTGACGGCCTGGGGTGAAGCGGTGTAGCACCAGCCTCCTCCGCCGAAATACCGTGTGCACCGTCGTACCGCTCTGACTGTCTCTCCAGAACACATCGACCGAGCAAGTGCTGTCGTTCGGTTAGGGACCGAGCCTGTTCGGGAGTTTCCCAGAAGCAGGGGCCGACGGCCGGCGGCCCGAACGCGGTCGTTGTCGACGCCTTCAGGGCTTCCCATGTTTCACGTGAAACCGAAGCAAGCGTCCTGGGCTCAGTTCGGACTTCGTCGCGTACCCGATGTGGCTGGGACGTCGCTCCACCATCGGCCGAAGCACCATCACACCATCCGCGAGGCGGCAGTGTCGGCGACGACCCGCCCCTCATCACAACCATTGCTGGCGTGATGCTCGGTGATCGCCAGATCAAGCTCGACGGTATCAACATCACCTACGAGAATCTGATCCCGCGGATGCGCAAGTCGTTCCCGGGGACCAGGAGCCGACGCACCGCACAGCGCACATCCGCGCGTTCGTGGATCGGGTGATCAGCTTCAGCGCCCGCCGCGGGGCAGCGCGGTGACCTTCGCGTGGCCGCGCGCCGGTGGTGGAGGGGACGCCAGCAGCTCCGCGTCGCGGGTGCCCGCCGGGGACGGGTCGGCGGCGCAGACCGCCAGAAGTGCGGCGAATGGGAGCTGGCCGCACCTGCCGGGGCGGCCCCGACACGTCCAATCCTCCGCGGGCCTGGGCGCCATCCACGATCTAGAAGCCACACGGACACCTGTACCGACCCCCGGTGGTGACTGAATGGGCGGATGCTGGCGGACGCGCACGCGCACGGTAAGCATCTTCTACTGGGGGTTCGACGACGACCTGACGCTGCCCGTCCACCCGGGAATCTACGGCGGGCTTGGAATACCACGCTCGCCGACCCGCTCAACGAGCCGTCACATCGGCCGCGATGGGGAGCAGCACTGGGCCATCATCCGACGGGCGGCCGGCAACGGCGTCCGACCGAGGATCAGGTGCGTCGTGGTCGCCGAGGACAACTCCACACCGACCCAGGGAGCCGCGCCGTGGAGTGGAGGTCGGGGCCGGGCTCGCCGAGGCTATAGGCCATCGCGGTCAGGCTCGCTCGCCTCAGGTGGCGGCCGCCCTTCAGCCACTGTGCCTCTCCGTCCGACAGGTTGTGGGTTCCGCGGTCCAGGGGAGACAGTCAAGGCGTGTTGCCCGGCAGCTGGCGCGAGGTGAAGCCAGCCATCCGGATACGGGCGGAGCGCGGGAAGTGCCCTGGTGTGTGTCCCGTGTGTCCGTGGTGTGAGGCGCTGGACCGGTGTGTGATCCGCCGATGGCATGTCGGCCATGGGGCCTCGGCCAGGGGCCAGCGGTGGATGAAGCCGTGGTTTCGCTAGGGCTGTGTGTGGCGCCGCCCGGGGTGGGGAGTTAGGTGATGCGCGTTTGGAGGAGGGACTCGCAGACTTCGCCCAGGTCCAGGCCGGCGACGCTGATGGCGCGGGGGAGAAGGCTTGTCTCGGTCATGCCGGGGGCGACGTTGACTTCGAGGAAGTGGACCTCGCCGTCGGGGGCGACGATGAGGTCAGTTCGGGAGATGTCGCGGAGGCCCAGGGCACGGTGGGCGGTGACGGCGGCGGAGGTGGCGCGGGCGGCGGCGTCCGGGGCGAGGCGGGCCGGGGTGACGAACTCGGTGTCGCCGGCGTCGTAGCGGGCCGTGTAGTCGTACAGGCCGCCGGGCGCGACGATCTCGACGGCCGGGAGGGCGACGGGGGCGCCGTCCTGCTCGATGACGCTCACGGAGACCTCGGTGCCGGAGATGTAGCGCTCGACGAGAGCAGCGTCGCCGTAGGCGAAGCAGCCGACCATGGCGGCCGAGAGTTCGGACGGCTCATGGACGACGGACGCGCCCAGGGCCGATCCGCCGCGGGTCGGCTTGACGAACAGGGGGAGGCCCAGGGCGCTCAGGATGCGGTCGAGGACGGATGCCGCACCGAGGTCGTGGAAGACCTCCTTCGGGAGGGCGACCGACTCGGGGGTGCGGAGGCCGGCGCGGCGGATGACCGCCTTGGCGGTCGGCTTGTCCCATGCGACACGACAGGCGTCCGGACGGGCGCCGAGATACGGCACATCGAGGAGTTCGAGGACTTCGCGGATCGAGCCGTCCTCCCCTGCGGCACCGTGCAGGACGGGGAAGACGATGTCCGGCGGGTCGTCCGCCAGGGAGTCCAGGAGTGTCGCGTCGGCGTCGCGTAGTTCGACCGGGATGTCGCGAGCGCGGAGCGCGTCGGTGACGCGCCGGCCGGACCTGAGCGACACCTCGCGCTCGTACGACAGTCCCCCGGCGAGGACGACGACATGCCTGAGTTCCACCGCGCTGCCCCTCTTGCTGGTGTCGTGCGCGTCCGCCGACGACCATCGGCGGACGCGCGTTTCACGTGAAACCTTCAGACGACGTCCGGTCCGGGAGCCTGGACACCGGTAGAGGTACCGCCGACGGAACCGCCGAACATGTCCCGGAGGCGGATCTCCTTCTCGACCACGTTCGCGAGCCGCCGGACGCCCTCCCGGATCCGGTGCGGCTCGGGGAAGCAGTACGACAGCCGCATGTGCCGGTGTCCGGTGCCGTCGGCGAAGAAACCGGTGCCCGGGACGTAGGCGACCCGCTCGGCGATCGCGCGCGGGGCCATCGCCTTGGCGTCGAGGCCCTCGGGCAGCGTCAGCCAGACGAAGAAGCCGCCGGCCGGACGCGTCCACGTGCAACCGTCCGGCATGAGCTGGTCAAGGGACTCCAGCATCGCGTCACGACGCTCCCGGTACAGCTCACGGAAGTCCTTGATCTGCTCCCGCCACGGCTGGGTCGCCAGGTACTCGCGGACGGCGAGCTGGGAGAAGTTCGACGGGCACAAAATCGCGGACTCGGCGGCCAGGACCAGCTTGGCCCGCACCGCGTGCGGCGCCAGCACCCAACCGACGCGGAGGCCGGAGGCGATCGTCTTGGAGAACGAACCGAGGTACAGGACGCGCTCGGAGTCGTCCGCCCGCAGCGCCCGCATGGGCTCGGCGTCGAAGCCGAGCAGCCCGTAGGGGTTGTCCTCGACGATCAGCACGTCGTACTCGGCGCAGATCTCCAGGATCTGGGCACGGCGCGCCGTGGTGAGGGTGACGCCGGCCGGGTTCTGGAACGTCGGCACCGTGTACAGGAACTTGACGCTGCGGCCCTGCGCGCGGAGCGACGAGAGCGTCTCGCGGAGCGCGGACGGGATGAGCCCGGCCTCGTCCAGCGGCACGTGCACGACCTCGGCCTGGTACGACGCGAAGGTGCCGAGCGCGCCGACATAGGACGGTGCCTCGGCCAGGACGACGTCGCCCGGGTCGACGAAGATCTTGGTGATGAGGTCGAGCGCCTGTTGCGCGCCGACCGTGACGACCACGTCGTCCGGGGACGCCTGAACGCCCTCCAGGGACATGACCTCGCAGATGTGCTCGCGGAGCAGTTCGTCCCCCTGCGCGGAGCCGTACTGCAGCACCTCGGCGCCCTTGCCGGCGACGAGGTCGCCGATCATCTGGCCGACGGCGTCGAGGGGCAGCGCCGACACGTACGGCGCGCCGCCCGCGAGCGAGACGATCTCCGGGCGAGCGACCATCGCGAACAGGGCCCGGATCTCGGACGGCACCATCCCGGCGGCGCGGGCGGCGTAGCGATCGGCATAGACGTCCGTCCGCGAATGCTGTTCCACGTGGCACCTCCGAGATGTGATGGCTTCCCAGAAAACTACGGCATGGCGGCCGCGCCGGACCGCTCCGGGTGTGGCGTGCCGCCCGGTCGGGGAAACTCCTGTCCGATACGATGCCCGCGGGTCCCGGTTTGTTGCCGGGAAGTTCCACCGCTACGGGTCCAGGCCGGGCGGGCGAGGATCGAGGCAGGGGGTGCCGACCCGGTGTCGCGTCGTCTCGTCAACATCACGCTGGACAATCTCGATGATCTACCGCACCGCTGTCGCGGCTGCGTGTTCTGGGAGCTGGATCCGGTCAGCCGGGACCGTGCGCTGGAGAGCGGCGACTCGGGACTGGAGAAGGAGGCGTGGATCTCCTCGACGCTCCTGGAGTGGGGCAGCTGCGGCAAGATCGCGTACGTGGACAACGTGCCGGCGGGCTTCGTGATGTACGCGCCGCCGCTGTACGTACCGCGCTCGGTGGCGTTCCCGACGAGCCCGGTCAGCGCGGACGCGGTGCTGCTGATGACCGCGCACATCCTGCCGGAGTTCGCGGGCGGCGGCCTCGGCCGGATGCTCGTCCAGGGCGTCGCCAAGGACCTGACCCGGCGCGCGGTGAAGGCGATCGAGGCGTTCGGCGACCTGAAGGGCGAGGACGGCGGGTGCATGGTGCCCGCCGACTATCTGCTGTCGGTCGGGTTCAAGACCGTCCGGCCGCACCACCGGTATCCGCGGCTGCGCCTGGAGCTGAAGTCGGCCCTGTCGTGGCGTGAGGACGTCGAGGTGGCCCTGGAACGGCTGCTGGGCTCCATGACCCCGGAGGGGGCGCTACGACCCGTCTGAGGGGATCTGAGGCGCTTTGACGCGTGTGGCCCGCACCCCGGCATGGGGTGCGGGCCACACGCTTTCGCGCTCGCCGCGGGAGACGGAGAGGCGGCTCGTTGGATCCCGCTCGTCGGATCCGCTCAGATGAACTCGGCGAGATCCCGCAGCAGGGCGGCCTTCGGCTTGGCGCCCATGATCTGCTTGACGACCTCGCCGTCCTTGTAGATGTTCATCGTCGGGATCTGCATGATCCCGTACTGCTGCGGCACCTGCGGGTTCTCGTCGATGTTCATCTTCACGATGTCGATCTTGTCGCTGTGCTCCTTGGAGATCTCCTCCAGGATCGGCGACACCATCCGGCACGGGCCGCACCACTCGGCCCAGAAGTCGACGAGGACGGGCTTGTCGCTCTTCAAAACCTCGATCGCGAAGTCGGCGTCGGTCACGGCTTTCATGGTTCTCCTTCTGTTCTCACGTGGCCAGGGCCCCCGGCCGTTCGTCCGTTCGCGTAGGCCGCGCGGGTCGGTCAGCGGGACGGGGACTCCCGCGTGCCATCAGGCTCCGAACGTGCGGTCACATCGACCTCCGCCCTGCCACCCTCCGCAACTGCGGGTTGGGCTGTGGAGCGAGGGCCTTCCGGGGCTTCGGGCCGCTGGTGTGCAGTCCCGGTGCAGTGCCGCTGTCGTGCGGGCTCCGGCGCCGCGGAGCCGAGGGCCCTGCGGGCCTTCGCGCCGCTGGCACGCGGTCTCAGTGTTGTCGTCGTGTGGGCTTCAGTGCCGCGGTTCGGCCGCGGAGGCGGGCCCTGTCCGGCTGTTTGGGCCCTTGGTCCGCAGGTCCGGGGTTGTCGTGGACTCCGGCGCCGCGGTTTGGACGCGGTCTCGGGGCCCTGCCGGGGGCTTCGGGCCCTTCGTACGCGGTCCGGGGGGTTGTCGTCGTGGAGGTTCCAGTGCAGCGGGCCTGGCCGACCCAGGGCCCTGTGGGACGTCGGGCCGCTGGTGCGGCGCAGTCCCACAGGGTGGCTCGACGGCCGCCGGGGAGGGTGGTCAGGCCTGGGGGACGGTCTCGGCGGCGTCCTGGTCCTGGAGCCAGCGCTCGGCGTCGATCGCGGCCGAGCAGCCGCTGCCCGCAGCGGTGATCGCCTGCCGGTAGATGTGGTCCACCACGTCACCGCACGCGAACACCCCCGGGATCTTCGTCCGGGTGGTGGGGGCGTCCACCAGCAGGTAGCCGTCGGTGTCGGTCTCCAGCTGGCCGGCGAACAGCTCGCTGCGCGGGTCGTGGCCGATCGCGATGAACAGCCCGGTGATCTCCAGCGCCGACTCGGCGCCGGTCTTGGTGTTGCGGACCGTCACGCCGGTCACCCGGTCCTCGCCCTGGATCGAGGCGACCTCGCTGTCCCACAGGAACTTGATCTTCTCGTTCGCGAACGCCCGATCCTGCATGATCTTGGACGCGCGCAGCTCGCCCCGCCGGTGAACCACGGTCACCGACCTGGCGAACTTGGTCAGGAAGATCGCCTCCTCCATCGCGGTGTCGCCGCCGCCGACGACGGCGATGTCCTGCTCGCGGAAGAAGAAGCCGTCACAGGTGGCACACCACGACACGCCGCGACCCGACAGCCGCTTCTCGTCCGGCAGCCCCAGCTCCCGGTATCCGGAGCCGGTCGCCACGATCACCGTCTTGGCCAGGTAGGTCTCGTCCCCGACCTTCACCACCTTGGGGTCGGCGGTCAGGTCCACCTCGGTGACGTCGTCGGTGATCAGCTCGGCGCCGAACCGCTCGGCCTGCTTGCGCAGGTTGTCCATGAGGTCCGGTCCCAAGATCCCGTCGGGGAACCCGGGGAAGTTCTCCACGTCGGTGGTGTTCATCAACGCGCCCCCGGCCGTCACCGACCCCTCGAACACCAGCGGCTTCAGATCGCCGCGAGCCGCGTAAACGGCGGCCGTGTAGCCCGCGGGTCCGGACCCGATCACGATGACGTTACGGACGTCGCTCACTGTTCTGCGCCTCTCCTCGTTGGCCGTTCGGTGCCGCACGACCCGGCCTGCCAGTCGCGTCAACCGATCCTAGGCCCCGGGGATTCCCGGGACACCCCGACCGGCCGTCCACCAGGCTCTACCCCCTCTAGGGTGAGGTGCATGGCACGCATTCTGCTTCTCCACTCGATGTACGGGCTGCGTCCGGCGGTGCACCAGGCGGCGGACCGGCTGCGCGCGGCGGGCCACGACGTCCACGTCCCCGACCTGTACGACGGGCGGGTCGTCGACGACGCCGAGGCCGGCATCGAGATCAAGGAGGAGATCGGCCGGGACGAACTGCTGCGCCGCGCCATCGCCGCGGCCGCGCCCCTGATCGGCGACGGCGGCCTGGTGTACGCGGGGTTCTCGCTCGGCGGGTCCATCGCGCAGAACCTCGCGTTCGCGGACGAGAGGGCAGGCGGCCTGCTGCTGATGCACGGCACGTCCGACATCGCGGAGGACGCGTCCACGGAGGTCCCGGTGCAGTTGCACGTCGCCGACCCCGACACGTGGGAGCCCGTCGACTGGCTGAACGCCTGGTACCTGCAGATGCGCAAGGCGGGCGCGGACGTGGAGGTCTACCGGTACCGCGGCGCCGGCCACCTGTTCACCGACCCGGACCTCCCCGACTACGACGCCGAAGCGGCGGAGAACGCCTGGACGACCGCCCTGGCCTTCCTCGACTCCCTGTAATTCCGCGCTACCGGATAGATGCCGCGGGTTGGCCCTGAACGATGAGCGCGACCGGTCGCCCGGCCCGCCCGCTGCCAGCTGCGCCCTGACGCCCGGCCAATGCCCCGCACACCCTCGACTCACGCCCGGTTCGTGGGGAGTTCGCATCCGGCTCATATCTAACTGGTGGCGAGTTCGCGCCCGTTTGTGGCCGACTCGCGTAGGTGTGTGGCCCGGCTCGTGGGGAAGCTCGGCGCCGGTTTGTGTCCAGCTTGTGGCGAGGTCGCGCCCGTTCGAGGCGAGTTCGTGCGCGGCTCGTGCCCGTTGGTGGCGAACTCGCGTCGGCGCGTGGCCCGGTTCGCGGCGAGCTTGTGCCCGGCTCGTGGGGAGTTCGCGTTCAGCTCGCGGGGAAGCTCGGCAGCCGGCTCGTGTCCCGGCCTGTGGTGAGCTCACGACCGTTTGTGGCGAGTTCGAGGTCGGGGTGCTTTCGGGTTGTGGTCGTTGGTGGGGGCCGTTCTCGGGGGTGAGCCGAGAACGGCGGGCGGTGGCGGTTGTGTTAGGCGTTGTCCAGTTTCTTTAGGACGTGCTGGTTTCGGGCGGAGCAGTCCGCTCCGACGACCCAGATGTTCCATTTGCCGGACTGGTCGCCGTGGACGGCGATGACGGTCGCGGGCCGGCCCTCGTACTTGGCGTTGTCGACGAGGGCGGGCGTCAGCCCGTGGGTGACGCCGTTGACGCACCCCTTGAGCTGCGCGGACGGTTCCCTGGAGGCGTTCTTGGCCTGCCGGTCGCCGACGAGCAGCCGGTCGACCTGCGCGCCCAGCGTCCCGGAAAGGTAGTCGGTGCCGCTGCTGGCGACCGTGAACGCCGCGGCCGGGGCGGCGTTCGGCGCCAACCCATGTTCCGAACTGGATTGGTCGGGATTGTCCTGTGCGGGGGCCGCCGCCTGACCGTGGTCGCCGGACACACCGTCCAGCGCCATCGTGCCGATGGTCGCGCCGCCTCCGGCGACGATCACCGCCGCCGCGGCCGCCGACAGTATCCGCCAATGCCGCCTTCCGCGCCGCTGCTCCATGCTCACCACGGTGGCGCTGTGCATCGATTCCGCGGCGATGGCGGTATCGATGCGCTCGGCCAGTTCGGCGGGCATGGACGGTACGGGTGCCTCCGCCAGGATCCGTGAGACGTCCGCAAGGTCGGCGGACAGGTCACGGCATTCGGCGCAGGTGTCCAGGTGCGCGTTGACGGAGGCGGCTTCGTCGTCTTCGAGCAGTCCCTCGGCCAAGTCGGCCAGGATGTCGTAGTCGTAGTGTGCGGGGTTCACTTGGGCATGCCACCTCCTTCCACACCTCCGACGTTTTTGCGATCCCGTCGGTTCCGGTGGTGGGTGAGAAGCGGCGCGAGGCGGGCGCGTCCGCGCGCGCAGCGGCTCTTGATCGTCCCGGCCGGGACCTCCATGACCCGCGCGGCGTCGTCGACGGAATAGCCCATCATGTCGACGAGGACGAGGGCGGCCCGCTGCTCGAACGGCAGCTGCTCCAGCGCGGTGCGGACGTCGAGGGACACGCCGTGCGCGTCCGTCGGGTCGGGCATCTTCGGCGCGACGGCGTCGAACGTCGCGTCGTCGCCCATCGGCGTCGCCGGCCGGACGGACTTGCGCCTGATGCGGTCGAGGCACGCGTTCACCACGATGCGGTGCAGCCAGGTGGTGACGGCGGCGTCCCCGCGGAACCGTCCGGCCGCGCGGAACGCCGAAAGGCACGCGTCCTGGAGCGCGTCGGCGGCCTCCTCCGGGTCGCCGAGGGTGCGCAGCGCGACCGCCCACATGCGGTCGCGGTGCCGGTGGACCAGTTCGGCGAACGCGTGCGGGTCCCCCTGGGCGTGCCGGGCGAGGAGTTCCTTGTCGGGCACCTCGCCCACGCGATGCATGCTCACCGACGTCATGAGCGCCCGCTTTCTCGTTCGGAACGCGGGGTCGGCGCCGGGCGTCCGCGACCGGCTGCTGGGGTAGGCACCACGGATTCCTGGGGGCGAGGGGATAATCTGCTCACAGGCACGATACAGACATGCGCCGCTCCACGTCACAGCGCTTCCGTACCGCGCGGACGCGGGTCAGCCTGCGGCTCCGTAGACGGTGACCTCTCCGAGCCGCCCCTTGAAGGACGCCGGCAGCTTCGTGAACCACACCACGACGTACTGCCCGGTGGCCTGCGGCGACGCGGTGATGGTCAGCTTGCCGCCGTTGGCGGGCTGCTCGCCGACGCGCTTGAGGTCGCTCGGGGACCGCGAGTCACCGACCCTGACCTGCAGCGTTCCGCCGCTCTCCGGCGAAATGATCTCGACTCGGGAGACCTTCACCGGCTTGCCCATGTCGAGCAGGACGCCCATGCCCTTGGAGTAGTTGCCGAAGTCGGCGTCCCGGTAGCTCTGCGTCTCCCACTTGCCGCTCGGCTTGCCGTCGATGACCGATTCGGCGTCCTTCGCGATGGACGTGTCCGGGTGGTCGGGCCGCGACTGCTGGACTCCCTCGATGTGCTGGACGTCCAGCTTGACCACGGTCGGCTGGGCGGGCGCGCTCGTCTTGGACCCGTCGGTGGCGCCGCCACCGCTCGGGTCGTCGCCGCCGCCGGTGCTGGTCAGCGCCCACGCGCCGATGCCGACGATGACGGTCAGCGCGGCCGCGGCGATGCCGAGCAGCGCGCGGTTCGCGGGGCGCTTGGGCGCGCCGGGACCGTGCGCCGGGGCCGTCCGGGTGGACGTGGACGGCGGCGGCGCGCCGTGCTGCGCGCGCGGCGGCGGGACGTGCGACGCCGTCGGCTGCTCGTGCGGCGGCTGCCGGTGCGGCCGCGCCGGGCCCGGTCCGGGCGCGGCGGGACGCTGCGGCGCCGCGGGACGTGCGGGCGGCGGAGCGGTCTGGCCGAGCCCGGCGAACAGCGGCAGCGGGGTGCGCGGCACGCCGCGCAGTGCCCTGGCGAGGTCGGCGGGGGACGCGAGCGGTTCGCCCGGCCCGATCCCGAGGCAGCGGCAGACGATCGCGTCGACCGCGTGCGAGATGCCGGCCTGCACCTGGCGGGGCGCGTGCGGGACCCCGTCGGCGGCGGGCGGGGCGGGCAGGTCGGAGGCGCTCTCGTCGCCGGGCCAGTGCGC
The DNA here is from genome assembly GCF_040643275.1 of Spirillospora sp. NPDC047418. Lineage (NCBI taxonomy): Bacteria > Bacillati > Actinomycetota > Actinomycetes > Streptosporangiales > Thermomonosporaceae > Spirillospora > Spirillospora sp. NPDC047418. The sequence goes on along the minus strand of NZ_JBEYTW010000005.1, from coordinate 133,104 downwards.
GGTGAGCGCCGCGTACAGCATCCGGCCGAGGCCGCGGACGTCCTCGGCGGCGGGGTCGTCGGCCTGCCGGTCGTTCAGCACCGCGTCGGTCGCGATGCCGAGGATCTTGACGGTGCCGCCGGTCGTCCAGACGAGGTCGCGGGGGGTGAGGCAGAGGTGGGAGAGCCCGGCGGCGTGCGCGGCGGCGACGGCCTCGGCCGCCTCGTACAGCAGCGTCGCGGCGCGGCCCGGCTCCAGCGGGGCCTTGCCGAGCATGCCCTCGAGGGTTTCGCCGACCACCCATTCGCTGACGACGTAGGCGCTCTCACCGGAGTCGTCGGCGTCGAACACCTGGGTGCAGCGGGGGTCGGTCAGCCTGCTGGCCGACCGGGCGGAGGTGACGGCCTCGGCGATCCGGGGGAACTCGGGATCGAAGGTGCGGACGGCGACCGCCCGCGCGAGGATCTCGTCGATGGCCTTCCAGAGCGACGATCCACCGGAATCGCTGATGCGCTCTTCGAGGCGGTAGCGGCCGGCGAGACGCGTGCCGGGCTCGATGACTGACGTGCTCACGGCAACGTCCTGCACAGGTGGTCAGATCCCATGTTCGTGGCGTGGCAGCTTACGCCTCCGACCCTCCTCTTTGCGTTCCCCAGGGTGTCGCCCCGCAAGCCGTAGTCCCCCACATGGTAGTGCTTACTCGCCTGAGTGGCCGCCTTATCGCCGCGCGTCCTTTTTACTTTCCGATGTGATCCGCGCCCGTCGCGCCCGTCGCGCCCGTCCTCACCGTGCCCGTCCTCACCGTGCTCGTCCTCACCGGCCGGGCAGCCGGCGCGCGAACGTCCCGATGGCGGTCTGGATCTCCTCGACCCGCATCAGCTTGGCGAAGACCACGTACAGCAGCCCGCCGCCGACGGACCCGACGACCAGGGTGACCAGCGCGGGGACCATCGCCGAGGTGTTCCCGACGGCGTCGGCGACGGTGTGCGCGGCGTAGGCGAACCCGATCAGCGGCCAGACGGCGACGAGGAGCTTCAGGTGGCCGCCGATGATCCGCCGGCCGTCGATCCCGCCGAGCTTGCGGCGCAGCACCAGCCAGCAGGTGATGGTGCCGACCACGTTGGCGATCGCGAACCCGCCGGCGATGCCGACCACGATCCACTTGACGCCGAGGAGGTTGTAGGCGGTGAACGCCATCGCGATGTTGGCCGTGGTGACGACGAGGCCGATCAGCGCGGGCATCTTCGTGTCGCCGTGGGAGTAGAAGACGCGGAGCATGAGCTGGTAGATCGAGAACGGCACGAGCGCGATCGCGAACATCTGCATGACCCGCGCGATGACCAGCGCGTCGTCCGGCGAGGTGTTGCCGTGCGCGAACAGCACCGTGGTGATCTCCGGGCCGAGCACCAGCATCAGCGCCGCCGCCGGCATGATGATCACCGAGGAGAGCCGCAGCCCGCTGGAGAACGCGGCGCGCACGTCGGCGGTCTTGCCCTCGGCGGCGAACCGGCTCATCCGGGGCAGCAGCGCGGTGATCACCGAGACGCCGACGATCGCGTAGGGCAGCTGGAAGAGCTGGTAGGCGTTGAAGTACGGGGTGTAGCCGTAGCCCTCGCCGAGCCCCTCGTCCACGGCCAGGTTGCCGGCCGCGTTGGCCAGCGCGGTGACGACGGCGAGCGCGGCCTGGGTGGCGATGACGTACAGCAGCGTCCAGCCGGCCATCCGGCCGACCTCGCCGATCTCGCCGCGCTTGAAGTCCAGCCGGGGCCGCCAGCGGAAGCCGACGCGGCGCAGCGACGGCCACAGCGCGACCGTCTGCAGGACGATGCCGCCGGTCGTGCCGAGGTACAGCAGCATGAGCTGGGAGTCGGAGATGCTGGACGGGTCGACGCGTCCCGTGGTGATCGCCAGGAACGCGCCGCCGACCGCGATCACCACGATGTTGTTCAGGACCGGCGCCCACATCGGCGCGGCGAAGCTGCCGCGCGTGTTCAGGATGGCCCCGGCGAACGCGCCGACGCCGTAGAAGAACAGCTGCGGCAGGAAGAACTGCGCGAACAGGACGGCGACCTTGCGCTGGTCGCCGGTGTAGCTGCCGGCCAGGATGTCGATGAAGAGCGGCGCGCACAGCACGGCGACGATGGTGAGGGCGCCGAGGCCGATCACCGCGAGGGTGAACACGCGCTGCTCGTACTGCTCGCCGTAGGCGCGGTCGCGCTGCTTGGCCCGCACCAGCAGCGGGACGATGACGCTGGTCAGGATGCCGCCGAGCAGCAGGTCGTAGATCTGGTTGGGGATCGTGTTGGCGGTGTTGTAGGCGTTGGCGAGCAGCCCGGTGCCGAGCGCGGCGACGATGACGGCGGTGCGCAGGAAGCCGGTGATGCGGGACGCGAGGGTGCCCACCGCCATGATCGCGCCGGACCGCAGGATGCCGCCGGAGGTGCCCTTGCCGCCGTCCCCCTCGCCGGGCGGGGGGACGGGCGTGTCGACGACCGTCTCGGCTACGGGCGCGTGCCCGCCGGGGACGGGAAGGTCAATCGCCGTCTCGGCGGCGATGTTCGCCGCGCCGCGCGGAGGGCCCATCGGCGGCGGGCTCGGATATCCCGCCGGATTCGGCGCGTTCCGCGGCGGCGGTCCCGGTGGGCCCGGCGGGACCGGTGGCCTCTGGGAATGCCTCCCCGGAGGCGGCCCCTGCGGCCCCTGTGGGCCCTGCGGAGACTGCCCCTGTGGCCCCTGGTGCGGCGGGCCCTGACGCGGAGGCCCCTGGTGTGGAGGCCCCTGGGGAGGCGGGCCGTGCGGCCTCTGCCCCGGGCCCGGTGGCGGCGGACCCGGCGGATATCCCTGACCCTGGGGATATCCCTGGTCCGGCGGGTTGCCCCCCGCCGGACGTCCCTGCCCCGGGCGCCCCGGGGAATTCGGCGGCGGGTATCCCGGCCCCCGGGAACCCGGGGCCGGGGAATCCGGTCCCCTGTTCCCCTGCTCCCGCCGATCCCATTCCGGTCGACCCGTCACCGGCTGCCTCCGCTTTCCGGCGGCGCCTCGCTCTGATGGCCCGCACTCCGACGCCCACGAAGAGTACGGCAAGTCCGCCGCCGGTGATGAGCAGTGCGAGGCGTCCGTAGCCCGTGACGGTCACGGTGATCGATTCGCCGTCCCCGTACGTCCGGCCGCCCGAGCCGGGGATCTGCAACTCCAGCGAGACGTGGAAGTTGCCGTTGCCGGCCGCCTGGGCGGGGATCCAGCGCTGGGCCCGCTCCCCGGGCGCCAGCTCGATGACGGCGTCCTCGGGCGCCAGCGCCCCGAGCCGCAACTTCGCGCTGTTCTCCGACGTGGCGACGAGCCGGACCTTGACCGCCTGGTCGGGCAGCGTGTTCTCCACGAGCACCGGCAGCCGGCCCGAGCTGCCGCCCATCAGCACCCGTTTGCTCTTGGTGGTGACGATGCGGACCAGGTGCATGTCCCCGGTGAGCTCGTCCTCCAGCTGCTTGCGCGCGGCCCTGGCGTGTCGCGGCGAGGTCCGCCACGCCGCCGACTCCATGCGCAGCAGCGCCCGCTCGTAGGAGATCCGGGTCGAGCCGGTCATCACGGCCTCGAACGACCCGGCCTGCCGGGCGATCTCCTGCACCTGGGCGAGGTGCGCGTCGCCGAGCTCGTACTGCTGGTAGTCGTCGGAGTAGCCGTTGAAGACGCGGCCCTGCGGCTGCGCCGACTCGATCTTGCTCAGCGGCACCTCGCGCAGCCATTTGGCGCCCTTGGTGTACTTCAGCAGGTTCTTCGCGACGCCGTCCGCCGGGTTCCAGTGCCGGTCGGGGGCGAGGACGACGGTGCGCGGCCGGTTCGGCGCCTCGCCCGCGATCATCGCCGTCTCGGCCAGGAAGCGCTGCTCGGTCAGCAGTCCCCCGGAGACCGATCGCGACCCCTCGCTGACGATCTTGTTGAGCTTCTCGTCGTACAGCAGCGCCTTCTTGTCGCCGTAGTGCGTCGGGAGCGTCGTCGTCGCGTTCGGCAGCGCCCCGGCCGCCGGGTTCTGGAACTGCGAGCTGCTCATCAGGAAGGCCCCGCCGCCCTTCAGGGCGTTCTTGGCCAGCTGGTCGACGGTGCCGGGCCCGGCGGCGCCGGACGGCGGCCAGGCGACGTGCGCGTCCGCGGCGCGTCCGAGGACCTGCGTCGCGACGCCGGTGTTCCGCTCGTCGAACGCGACGCCGATGTCGCGGGGCGTCTTGCGGCGGACGAGCGCCACGACGTCCGGGTCGGCGTAGGGCAGGGTGAAGTAGGGGTCCTTCTTCGAGGCGTTCTTCAGCGCGGTCAGCCAGGCCGCCGCGGCCGCGCTCTTCTTCTTCTGGACGCCCTTCTTCGCGCCGGGCGCCCGGACGGTGTAGTCGCCGGACGCCATCTGCCGCACGTCGTCCAGCAGCGCCGGGTCGATCCCCCACGTGACGGGCGTGTCGGTCGCGGACGCCGCGTTGACGAGCCTGTCGAGCCGGCCGCCGGGCGCCACCGACTTGGCGAGGTCGTCGTCGATGAACGTCCGGTCGTTGGTGCGGTGCATCCCGTCCACGAGCGGCCAGACCCAGCCGACCGAGACCGGCGTGAACGCGGCCTTCTTCGGCATGAACGTCAGGAATGTCGTGATGCCCCCGACGACCTGCCGCGCTGAGTTCAGGACCTCGACGCCGACCGGGTAGACGCCGGGGGTGCCGGTCGGTGCGCGGAGGCCCAGGTCCTTGACCGTGGTCTCGAACCGCCAGCTCTGCTTCACCCCGGGTGCCGCCGCCCCCGGGATCTGCTTCTCCGGGCCGACGTTCGGCAGCGCGTTCGGCGGGCTGGCCGCGAGCTGGTCGAGCTGGCTGCGGCTGAGGACGGGCGTCGTGCCGTACCGGAGCCGCAGGCGGAGGCCGGGCAGCTCGTGGCCGGTGCGGTTCTTGGCCAGCCCGGCGATCTCGATGCGCGACTTCTCGTTGACGCTCTTCGGATCGACCTTGGTGAGCGCCATGGCGACCTGCGCCTTCGCTTGTGCCCGGGTCTTCGCCTGCGCCTGTACCGGCGGCTGAGCCTGCGCGGAGGCGGGCGCGCGGCGCGCGAGGTCGGGGGACGCCAGTGCCGCCGGCGCCGCCATCGCCATGCAGGGCAGCAGAGCGGCCAGCGCCACCGCGCGTTTGACCGTCCTCACGCCTTACCGGCCGCCTCGGGACGGCGGGCGAACATTTCCCGCACCACGGCGTCGATGGTAGTCCGTCGGGCTGATGGAGAGTGCCCGCGCGCCGGAGGCGGGTCAGGTTCGGGAGCGGGTGGTCTCCGGAGCCGCGGCGGGAGCGGGGACGGCGGGCGGGGCGAGAGGGTCGACCGGCTTGGCGTGGCAGAGGGCGTAGAGGGAGCCACCCCTGATGCCGAGGGCCGTGGACGCCTCCCCGGTCGCGGTGTAGACGACGTCGTCGGAGCCGACGCCGTCCACCAGGCGGTGGTCGATGAGCAGAGGCATCGTGTCGGGCAGCAGGAGCGGGCAGACGAGGCCGGCCGCGTACTCGGTGACCGCGTTGACGAGGTCGGGGTGCGCGGGGCGGACGGTGCGGGCGCCGACCGTCCGCCGGACCGCCTCCATGACCGGCCGCTCACCCGCCGGGACGATCACGCCGGTCAGGAAGCGGCGGCCGAGCCGGCCGCCGTCGCAGGCGTAGACGCGCGTCACCAGGCACCGCTGCGCCGGGAGCCCGAGGGCCTTCGGGAGTTCGTCGGCGTGGGACATCGCGACGGGCAGCCGCACGATCTCGTGCACGGCCTCCCATTCGAGCAGCGCGCGGTGGATGGCGAGAGCGTCCTTCATGTTCGGCTCCATTCCGCGGGGGTCTCCCCGCTCACCCCCCGGAACTGGTTTCGCTGAGTCCCCGTGCTTCGCACTCTGCGGGGGGTTTCCCCACATACCCGGATCGACTGGCCTAACGCGCGTCATACGTCACGTAAACCCTTACGATGCGCCGCAGCCGCACGTGCGGCGGACCGGGGCCCTTGTGGATCCCGCTACCGTTGTCGTGCGGGAGGCTCACCGGCGGTCGCGCTGGCGTCATCGGGGTGTCCAGAACGTAACCCGGAGATCGCGGCATGTGAAGGGGCCCGTCCGGCTCCGGCCCCGCAAAGGCTCCGCGCGGGGCTGCGGCGATCACCAGAAAGTCCTTTGTCAGCCCGTCAATCAAGGAAATACGCTCGATGGCCGTGCCCAACCAGAACGTGACCCCAGAGTCCTCGCGGCGTACCGCGATCACCGAGCTGCTGCACGGGATCGCCCCCGTCGCCGACGACCTCGGCGCCCTGTTCGCGGCGGCCGGGCACGAGCTGGCGCTGGTCGGCGGGCCCGTCCGGGACGCGCTGCTGCGCCGCCGCAGCAAGGACGTCGACCTGACCACCGACGCGCCGCCCGAACGCACCCTGGAGATCATCCGCGACTGGGCGGACGCGCACTGGACGATCGGCATCGATTTCGGCACCGTCGGCCTCCGCAAGGACGGCGTCGAACTGGAGATCACCACCTACCGCAGCGAGTCCTACGACCCGAAGTCCCGCAAGCCGGACGTCTCCTACGGGACGTCCCTCGTCGAGGACCTGCGCCGCCGCGACTTCGCGGTGAACGCGATGGCGGCGCGGCTGCCCGGCCACGAGTTCGTCGACCCGTTCGGCGGCCTCGCCGACCTGCAGCGCAAGGTCCTGCGGACGCCCGGCAGGCCCGAGGACTCCTTCAGCGACGACCCGCTGCGGATGCTGCGCGCCGCCCGGTTCACCTCGCAGCTCGGGTTCACCGTCGCACCGGACGTCGTCCGCGCGATGAAGGACATGGCGTCCCGCATCGAGATCGTCTCCGCCGAGCGGATCCGGGACGAGCTGTCCAAGCTGATCTGCGGCCGGTACCCGCGGCAGGGCCTCGCGCTGCTGGTGGAGACGGGCCTCGCCGCGCACGTCCTGCCGGAGCTGCCGAAGCTGCGGCTGGAGATCGACGAGCACCACCGGCACAAGGACGTCTACGAGCACTCGCTGATCGTCCTGGAGCAGGCCATCGCCCAGGAGCAGGAGGGGCCCGACCTCGTCCTGCGGCTGGCGGCGCTGCTGCACGACATCGGCAAGCCGCGGACGCGCCGGTTCGAGGACGGCGGCCGGGTGTCGTTCCACCACCACGAGGTCGTCGGCGCGAAGATGACCCGCAAGCGGCTGACCGCGCTGCGCTACCCGAAGGACGTCATCAACGACGTGTCCCGCCTCGTGGAGCTGCACCTGCGCTTCCACGGCTACGGCACCGGCGAGTGGACGGACTCGGCCGTCCGCCGCTACGTCCGCGACGCCGGGCCGCTGCTGTCCCGGCTGCACAAGCTGACCCGCGCCGACTGCACGACCCGCAACCGGCGCAAGGCCGACCGGCTGCGCCGCACCTACGACGACCTCGAAGTGCGCATCGAGCGCCTCGCGGAGGAGGAGGAGCTGGCCGCGATCCGCCCGGAGATCGACGGGAACGAGATCCAGGACATCCTCGGCATCACGCCCGGCCCCCTCGTCGGCAGGGCCTACCGCTTCCTCCTGGAGGTCCGGCTGGACCGCGGCATGATCGGCAAGGAGGCCGCCGCGGACGAACTCCGCGCCTGGGCCGCCACCGAGGGCATCCTCCCCGCCCCCGCCGAGTCCTCCGCCGATGGCACCGACGGCGGGGGTGCGGCGTGATCCCGCTGCAGCTCGGGCGGATGAGCCCGCAGGAGGCCGAGCGGATCCTGGCATTCGATCGGGAGCACATCTGGCATCCGTACGCGCCGATGCCCACGTCCGCGCCGGTGCTGCCGGTCGTGTCGGCGAGCGGCGTGCGGCTGACGCTCGCGGACGGCACCGAGCTGATCGACGGGATGTCGTCGTGGTGGGCGGCCGTGCACGGCTACAACCACCCGAAGCTGAACGCGGCCGTCACCGGGCAGCTCGGCAAGATGGCGCACGTGATGTTCGGCGGGCTCACGCACCCGCCGGCGGTGCGGCTGGCCGAGCGACTCGTCGAGATCACGCCGGAGCCGCTGACGAAGGTGTTCTTCGCCGACTCCGGGTCGGTGGCGGTCGAGGTCGCGATCAAGATGGCACTGCAGTTCTGGCGGTCGCAGGGGCGGCCCGAGCGGCACCGGCTGCTCACCGTCCGGGGCGGCTACCACGGCGACACGTTCGGCGACATGGCGGTCTGCGACCCGGTGAACGGGATGCACCACCTGTTCGGCGACGTCCTCGCGAAGCACGTGTTCGCGCCGCCGCCCCCGCTCGGGTACGCGGCCGAGCCCGACGGCGCCTACCTGGACGAGCTGTCCCGGCTCGCCGCCGAGCACGCGGGCGAGCTGGCCGGGATCATCGTCGAGCCGATCGTCCAGGGCGCCGGCGGGATGCGCTTCTACGCCCCCGAGTACCTGGCCGCGCTCCGCGGGATCGCCGACGAGCACGGCCTGCTGCTGATCCTGGACGAGATCGCCACCGGGTTCGGCCGGACGGGTGAGCTGTGGGGCTGCGACCACGCCGAGGTCACGCCCGACATCATGTGCGTCGGCAAGGCTCTGACCGGCGGATACATGACGATGGCCGCCACCCTGTGCACCGACCGCGTCGCGTCCGGTATCGCCTCCGGTGAGGCGGGCGTCCTGATGCACGGCCCCACGTACATGGCGAACCCGCTGGCCGCCGCCGTGGCGTCCGCGTCCATCGACCTGCTGCTGTCCCGCGACTGGCGGGACGAGGTCGACACCATCGAGGCGATCCTCACCAGCGAACTCGACGACGCCGCCGACCTCCCGGGGGTGGCGGACGTCCGCGTCCTCGGCGCGATCGGCGTGATCGAGGCGCGGGAGCCGGTGGACGTGCCGTCCGTCCAGGAGATCGCCATGGCGCACGGCGTCTGGCTGCGCCCGTTCGGCAAGCTGATCTACACGATGCCGCCGTACGTCTGCACGGAGGACGAGGTCCTCCACATCGCCGCCGCCCTCAACGCCATCGCCGAGTCCCTCTAGCGCCGCGCCGCGCCGTGCCGGTCCGGGTCGGACCGGCCCGGGTCGGGCCCGGCCGGGTCAGCGGAGGGCGGGGGCGGTGCGGCGGATGCGGGACGCGGCCGTCCGGTAGGCGACCGCGCCGGCGGCGTAGGCGGCGATCACCGCGAGCAGGGTCGGGACGGCGCGGCCGTCCGACGGGAGCCAGGTGGCGGCGGCCGCCGCGGCGGCGGCGAACGTCGCGTTGAACAGCATGTCGTAGACGGCGAACACCCGCCCCCGGTAGGCGTCGTTGATGATCTCCTGCAGCGTCGTGTCGACGCACAGCTTCACGCCCTGCGACACGACGCCCAGCAGGAAGGCGCCGACCGCCCAGGGACGCTCCGCGAACGGCGTCCCGAACAGCAGCAGGCTGAGCGCCGCCGCGGCGAGCAGCCACGCCGTCCACGCCTGCTTGCTGATCCGCCGCACCACCGCCGGAGTGATCAGCGCCGCCGCGAAGTACCCGGCGCCGGACACCCCGAGCATGAGCGCGAACGTCTCCAGCCCCCGGTCGGGGTCGTCCGCGAAGTGGTTGCGGCTCAGCAGCAGCGTCATGATCAGGACGACGCCGTACAGGAACCGGTGGAACGAGATCGCGCCGAGCGCCAGCGCCGCCTGCGGCCGCCGCCCGATGTGCCGCGCCCCGTCCACCAGGCCGGACACGACGCCGCCGAGCGTGTCGCGGACGCGGGACAGGTCCGGCGCGTCCGGCCCGAGCAGCCCCTTCGGCAGCGTCGTGGCGACCAGCCCCGCCAGCAGGTACAGCGCCGCCGCGGACACGAGGATCAGCGTCGTCCCGTCGTCCCCGGCGCCGAACAGCAGGCGCAGCAGGTAGCCGAGGCCCGCGCCGGCGAAGGCGATGATCGTCCCGGAGGTGACCGTGAACGCGTTCGCCGTCACCAACTGCTCCCGCCGCACCACGTGCGGCAGCGCGGCCGACAGTGCCGCGAGGAAGAACCGGTTGACGCCGAGCACGACGAGGACGCCGAGGAAGAGGCCCGCGCCGTCCTGCCCGGCGGCGACGAGGCCGGCGACGAGCAGCACCAGCACGGCCCGCAGCACCGGCGCCCACACGAGGATCTGGCGGCGGCGCCACCGGTCGATGAACACGCCGGCGAACGGGCCGAGCACCGAGTACGGCAGCAGCGTCACCGCGAACGCCGCCGCGGCCTTGCCGGCCGTGGTCTGCCGCTCGGGGGAGAAGAACACGTAGCTGGCCAGCGCCACCTGGAACACGCCGTCGGTCAGCTGGGAGGCCAGCCGCGTCGCGTACAGCCGCTGGAAATCCCGTTCTCGCAGGATCTCCCGCAGCTGACCGGCCTTCACCCGATCACCCTACGTGCTCCACCCCACCACCCGCCCCGCTTGGCGCTGTGGCCCGGTGGTGCTGGCGCCGCCGGAGACCGTCCGGCGGGGTGGTCGGCCCGGCGGTGCTGCGGCCCGCCCGGGGCTGTGGCCTGGCGGTGCTGCGGCCCGCTCGGGGCTGTGGCCTGGCGGTGCTGCGGCCCGCTCGGGGCTGTGGCCTGGCGGTGCTGCGGCCCGCTCGGGGCTGTGGCCTGGTGGTGCTGCGGCCCGCTCGGGGCTGTGGCCTGGTGGTGCTGCGGCCCGCTCGGGGCTGTGGCGCGGTGGTGTTCGGCGTGGGTTATTGGTGGCGGGAGGTGGTGCGGGTCAGGCCGTCGAGGAGCGCGTTCAGGCCGAACTCGAAGGTGGCGTCGGTGTAGCCGGTCGCGGCGGCGGTCTCCAGGCGGGCGCGTAGGCGCGGGTGGTTCGCGGCGATCTCGTGGGCGGCGGTCATAGCGGCGGCCAGCCGTTCCCGGGCGCCGTCGCCGCCCGGGGCGAGGCCGCGGGTGAGCGAGGCGGTCGCGGCGACGGCCGCCGCGTTGCCGAGGACGTAGGTGAACACCGCGGCGGCGGCCCGGTCGGCGACGGCGCCGGTGAATCCCGCGGCCTCGTAGACGGCGAGCTGGTGCTCGTCGTGGCGCGCCCTGCTCTCCCCGTAGACGACGTGGCCGGCGAGGACCTGGACGAGCCAGGGGTGGCCGGTGAACATCCGGTACAGGTCGGTGGCCATGGCGGTCGCGGCGCCGCGCCAGCCGGTCGTGTCAGGGTCGGGGAGCGCGAGGTCGCCCCAGACGAGGTCGGTGGCCAGCAGTACGAGGTTGTCCTTGCTCTCGACGTGCCAGTAGACGGCCGTGGCGGCGGAGTTGAGCCGCCTGCCCAGCGCGCGCATGTTCATGCCCTCGAGCCCCTCGGCGTCGAGGACCTCGACGGCGGTGCGGACGATCTGGTCGCGGGAGAGCGTGTCGCGCGGCATGACCTCCACCGTAGGGACGACCTTGCACAACGTTCAAGTGGTGGTGGCGTCCTCGCGGAGGCCGCTCAGCTGAGCCAGAGGCGGGTGTAGTCGTAGCCGGCGGTGGTCGGCAGGTAGACGGCGCCGTGGACGCGGGACGAGTGGAACAGCGTCTGCGCGCGGTCCAGGAGCGGCACGATCGCCGCGTCCTCCATGATCTTCTGGTCGGCCTGCTGCCAGTAGCCGGCCGCGTGCTCGGCGTCCGGTGCGGTGAGGGCCGCGTCGATCAGGGCGTTGACCTGCGGGTTGTCGTAGCCGCCGTAGTTGGTGGAGTTCTGCCCGTAGGTGCGGCCGTCAAAGAGCGGCTGGATGATCGAGCGGCCGTTGTTGCCGTACCAGTCGGGCACCCAGCCGGGGGCGGCGATGTCCCACTCGCCGGCGCGGGCGCGGGCGGGCGTGCCGAGGGTGCCGGCGTAGAACGAGCCGCCCGAGTCGGCGACGAGCTCGGTGTCGACCCCGCAGGCGTCCAGGTTCTCCGCGATGGACTGGGCGATGAGCTTGTGGACGCTGTTCGTCCGGTAGGGGAACTTCAGCGTGAGCTCCGGCTGCCCCGCCTTCCCCAGCAGCTCGCGGCATTTGGCGGGATCGCCCGACTCGCCGGGCGTCGGGTAGAGGTCGGTCGCCGAGTACCCGGAGTTGCCCGGCGGGATCACCGTGTGCAGCGGCTTCGCCACCGACGGCCCGCCGACGATCTTGATGAGCGCGCTGCGGTCGACCGCGTACTCCAGCGCCTGCCGGACCTCCCGCCGGCCGAGTGCGCCGCCGTTGTTCGGGCTGCGCGTGTTGAACACCAGGTACGGGCTGTTGTTCGGCGTCTCCCTGATCGCGAACCGGTCATCGTCGCGGAGCCGGGGGATCGCCGACGTCGGGACGGGCTGGTCCCAGGCGAGATCGGCGGTGCCCTGCTCGATCTGCTGCTGGACGGCCTCCGGCGAGTCCTGCCCGAGGGTGATCCGGATCTTGGCGACGTGCCGCTCGCGCAGCGGGTCGGCGCCCGCCTGCCAGGCCGGGTTGCGGGACAGCAGGTACGACAGCCCCGGACGGTACTCGGTGATCTGGTACGGGCCGTCCGAAATCGTGTGCCGGCGGAGTTCCGGGCCGTCCGGAACGTAGGCGTCGTACTCCTTCGGCGCGGCGGCGGTGTACGGCAGCGTCAGCAGGTTCAGGAAGTCGCTCGCCGGGCTGCGCAGCGTGAACACGAGCGTCCGGTCGTCCTTCGCGCGGACGCCCTTGATCTCGTGGTCGCGCTGGTAGGCGGCCATCGCCGCGGGGTCCTTGCCGTCGACGCCGCCGTAGCCGCGGCAGAACTCGTCCATCCCCTTCAGGGTGGACAGGAAGTAGCCCTTGCCGGCGGACGGCGCCGCCGGGTTGCACAGCCGCTCGAACCCGCGGACGAAGTCGTGCGCGGTCACCGGGCGCGGCGGCTCGGTGTTCCACTGCACGCCGTCGCGCAGCCGCACCGTGTAGGTGCGCCGATCCTTGCTGAGGCCGCCGTTCTCGCGGGTCGGGATCCGCTCGGCCACGTCCGGCCGGACGGGGACCGTCTCCTGGAAGTCGTTGGACGCCCGCGTCCCGAACAGCGTCCGCGCGAACGTGCGGGCGAGACCGTAGGCGCCGACGCTCGCCACCGCCGTCGGGTCGAGGTGCTCGACATCGGACGACCCGATGATCCGCAGCGTCCCGCCGTCGCGGCCCTCGCCCGACGCGGACGCGTCGTCACCTCCTCCCGCGCATCCCGCGAGGGCCACCATCAGCCCCGTCAGCCCCACCGTCACCTTGAACACTTGGCGTGCCGTCACGTTCCCACCTCGAACTCCGAACCTGGCGCGCAGTCACCGGCAGTGTCACAGTAGGGCCACAGAGTGACAAAGGACCGGTACATCACCGTTTTCTCTCCAAAAGTAAGGACGCCCTGACAGTGGAAGTCCACTGTCAGGGCGTCCCTTGGAGACTTTGTGATCAGACTCTCAGCGAGCCTTCATCAACGGTCGACCTCGCCGCGGATGAACTTCTCCACCGCCTCGTGCGCCTGGTCGTCGGTGTACTGCTCCGGGGGCGACTTCATGAAGTAGGAGGACGCCGACAGGATCGGGCCGCCGATGCCGCGGTCCTTGGCGATCTTCGCGGCGCGCACCGCGTCGATGATGACGCCGGCCGAGTTCGGGGAGTCCCAGACCTCGAGCTTGTACTCCAGGTTGAGGGGCGTGTCGCCGAACGACTTGCCCTCCAGCCGGACGTAGGCCCACTTGCGGTCGTCCAGCCACGGCACGTGGTCGGACGGGCCGATGTGCACGTCGGCCTTCGCCATCTCGTGCGGGATCTGCGAGGTGACCGACTGCGTCTTGGAGATCTTCTTCGACTGGAGGCGCTTGCGCTCCAGCATGTTCATGAAGTCCATGTTGCCGCCGAAGTTGAGCTGGTACGTGCGCAGCAGCTCGACGCCGCGGTCCTCGAAGAGGCGGGCCATGACGCGGTGCGTGATAGTCGCGCCGACCTGCGACTTGATGTCGTCGCCGACGATCGGGACGCCCGCGTCGGTGAACTTCTGGGCCCACTCGGGGTCGCTCGCGATGAACACCGGCAGCGCGTTCACGAACGCGACCTTGGCGTCGATCGCGCACTGGGCGTAGAAGCGGTCGGCATCCTCCGAGCCCACCGGCAGGTACGACACCAGGACGTCGACCTCGGCGTCCTTCAGCACCTTCACCACGTCCACCGGCTCGGCGTCGGACTCCTCGACCATGTCGAGGTAGTACTGGCCGAGGCCGTCGAAGGTGTGCCCGCGCTGAACGGTGATGCCGGTCGGCGGGACGTCGGCGAACTTGATCGTGTTGTTCTCGCTGGCGTGGATGGCCTCGGACAGGTCCATCCCGACCTTCTTGGCGTCCACGTCGAACGCCGCGACGAACTCCACATCGCCCACGTGGTACTCACCGAACTGCACGTGCATCAGGCCGGGGACTCGCGTGTCGAGGGCCGCGTCCTTGTAGAACTCGACGCCTTGGACGAGTGAAGAGGCGCAGTTGCCCACACCCACGATGGCTACGCGCACCGAACCCATCCGGTTGCTCCTTCTCTCTTGCGGAACATGTGGTTTCACCCGCCCCCGAGGGCGCCGGGTCGCCGCTCAGCGGCCCTCGTCCCGAGGCATGTCCTGGTCAATTCGTTTAGCTGACAGTGCTTGCTGTTCCTGCTCGGCCCGCTCGCGCCCGATGAGCTCGTTGAGCCACCTGACCTCGCGCTCGACCGACTCCAGCCCGTGGTTCTGCAGCTCCAGGGTGTAGGAGTCGACCCGCTCGCGGGTCCGCGCCAATGCGGCCCGGACGCTCTCCAGCCGCTCCTCCAGCCGGCTGCGCCGGCCTTCGAGGATGCGCAGCCGGACGTCGGCGCGGGTGTGCGAGAAGAAGGCGAAGTGCACGCCGAACCCCTCGTCCTCCCACGCCGCCGGTCCGGCCTCGGTCAGGAGCCGCTGGAGGCGCTCCTTGCCGTCGGCGGTGAGCTTGTAAACGATCTTCGACCGGCGGCTCTGCAGGGCCAGGGGCGTGTTCTCCTCGGCCGAACGGTCCTCGACGATCATGCCGTCCGCGAGAAGCTGCTTCAGGCACGGATAGAGGGAGCCGTAGGAGAACGCCCGGAACATGCCCAGCAGGGCGTTGAGCCGCTTGCGCAGCTCGTAGCCGTGCATCGGGGCCTCGTGCAGCAGCCCGAGCACGGCGAGCTCCAGCACGCCCGCGCCCTTCCTGGCCGCCATCCGGTTCCCTCTTCCGCAGAAGCCGATGTCTCGATCCGATGTATCGAGTGAATGTATCGACTCGATACATCGACAAGATACGTACGGCGCCCCGTCCTGGCAAGTGGACCGTCCAAACCCGGTGGCCGGCGCCGGATCGAGCCGCGGCGGGCCGCCGCTTCGTACTGGACGGTGTGACCTCACCCCTACGCGCCGCCGGCCCGCGCGAAGACGATCTTCAGCCGCACGGGCGGGACGACCGCCGAGGTGGGACGCGGAATGCGGAGAATTCAGGGTGTATAGGGCCGAAGTGTGCCAAAGTTGCGGCTGATACCACCCGGCCATGTCGAGCGTCCTCGGCCACGGGGCCAAGCGCCCCGGACGGCGGACGAACAAGGAGGATCAACCCGGCCGTTTCCATCGGCGGGGGCGTTGACCAGCCGGGATGGTCTTTCGCGGTGCACGCGCTCCCCCCGCTCACCAGCCCGCACAGTACTCTTCGGACGGCGCACGAGTCGCAACAAGGGCCGGAGGGCCGCCCCAGGGCCCCTGGCAACCACCGTTGTCCCCTGTTGATGAGGTCGCGTGAGTAATCCAAGCCAGCCCCGACCGGAACCCGGGTCGCACGGGCCGGGCGGGCAGCAGAACCCCCGTCCCGGCGACTCCGCACGCCCGGCCGCCTCCGGCATGCCCGCCGAGTCACAGAACTCTGGCGCCCCGGAGACACCGGACACCGGTTTCCCAGGGGGCCGCGCGGTCCCGGGCGGCCCGGCCGCCCCTCCGGGCGGCGCCGCACCGACCGCACCGACTCCCGCGATCCCGTCGGCCCCCGCCTCCCCCGGCCGCCACAGCGCCGGGCGGCCCCCGGCCCCGGACGGGTCCAGCGCGTGGAGCGGTCCCGGCGGTTCCAGTTGGTCGACCCCGACGGGCGCGTCCGGTAACCCGGCGCCGGGTGCCCCCCTCCCGCCCGGCGGCGGACAGTTCACGCCCGGAGCACCCGCGCCGAGCGCCTCCGGCCCCTGGAACCCGGGCGGACAGACTCCGCCCGGCGGCCCGTCCGCACCTGGCGGACAGGCCCCGTACGGCGGGGGCGCGCCTGGTGGGCCTCTCGGTTCCGGTGGTCAGGCCGCGCCTGGTGCGCGCGGTGGGCAGGGCGCGCTCGGTGGTCCTGCTGGGACTGGCAGGCAGGCGGCTCCGCACGGCGGGCCGGCGTCGGGCGGGCATGGCGTTCCCGGTGGAGCGTCCGGGCCCGGTGGGGCGATGGTGCCGAGTGGACGGAATGCGCCTGGTGGCCCCGGTGGACCTGGTGGCCCCGGTGGCGGCGGCTTCGGTCCAGGTGGTCCTGCTGGTCCAGGTGGTCCAGGTGGTCCTGGTAGGCCAGGTGGTCCGGGCGGTCCCGGTGGGCCCGGTGGGCCGAATGTAGCGGGGATGGGTGGGATGCCCGGTGGGCCCGGTGGGCCCAGTGGGCCTCGGGCGTTGAACGGGCCCGGGGCTCCTGGTGGGCCCGGTATGGGCGGTGCGCCTGGAGTGGGCGGGATGGGCATGCCCGGTCCTGGGATGGCAGGACCCGGGATGGCCGGGCCGGGGATGGCCGGAGCTGCCGGGTTCGGCGCTGCCGGAGTGCCCGGGGCGGTGCCCAAGCCGGGTGTGCGGGCGAAGCTGAGCGAGCTCGGGAAGGCCGGGCAGGAGCTCGGGTCGAAGGTGACCGCGAAGTTCCAGAACAAGGGCGTGCGGGTGGCGAACCGGACCGGCGGGCCGGGCGGGCCCGCGGGACCCGGCGGGCCGGGCGGTCCCGGTGGGCCCGGCGGCCCCGGGGGACCTGGTGGTCCCGGCGGGCCGGGTGGTCCCGGGCGGCGCGGGGCGCCGGTGCCGCCGCAGAAGAAGGGGATGCTCGGGCATCTGCGGTCCAGGGAGACGGGCTGGCGGCGGTTCATCCCGTCCTGGAAGGTCGTGGCCGGTGTCTCCGGGCTCGGCATCGCCGCGTTCGTCACGCTGATCTGGGTCGCCTACACCAACACGCCGACCCCGGCGGAGCCGACGGTCGCGGGCGTCGAGGACCAGGCGTCGATCTTCTACTACACCGACGGCACCGAGATCGGGCGGATCGGCAAGAAGCGGCAGAGCGTCGAGCTGAAGCAGGTCCCGCCGTTCGTCCAGGACGCGGTCCTCGCGGCGGAGAACCGCAGCTTCCGCACCGACCCGGGCTTCTCGATCAAGGGCACGACGCGCGCCGTGTGGGACAACCTGACCGGCGGGTCCGGCGGCGGTTCCACGATCACGCAGCAGCTCGCGAAGAACTACTACTCCGACCCGACCAACCGGACGGTGGACCGGAAGTTCAAGGAGCTGTTCATCTCGGTGAAGCTGGAGGACAAGTACAGCAAGGACGAGATCCTCAAGCTCTACCTGAACACGATCTACCTCGGCCGCGACACCTACGGGATCCAGGCGGCGTCGCGGGAGTACTTCGGCAAGGACGTCTGGGAGCTGAAGCCCGACCAGGCGGCCGTCCTCGGCGGCATCATCCAGAACCCGAACCGGGACGCGGGCGACGCGAAGAACAAGGCGTGGGTGACCGCGCGCTACCAGTACACGCTCCGCGGCATGGTCTCCATGGGCAAGCTGAGCCAGGCCGACGCCGACAAGTACCTGCAGCGGCTGCCCAAGATCAGCAAGCCGGGCAGCGACAAGCAGCTGTACGGCGGCCAGCGCGGCTACATGCTGACGCGCGCCATGGAGGAGCTGCGCCGGCAGGACATCGACCGCAAGGAGCTGACGACCGAGGGCCTGCGCGTCTACACGACGTTCGACCGCAGGCGGATGGCGATGGCCAAGCGGGCCGCCGAGAAGACCGTCCCGCAGGTGAACCCGAAGAAGCTCGCGAAGAAGAAGATCCGCGTCGGGCTGGTGTCGGTGAACTCGGCGAACGGCGAGGTCGTGGCGTTCTACGGCGGGCCGGACTACCTGGACCAGTCGTTCAACAACGTGTGGCAGGGCTCGGCGCAGGCCGGGTCGGCGATGAAGCCGTACGTGCTGGCGACGGCGCTGAAGCAGAACTACAGCCTGAAGAGCATGGTCGAGGGGCGGTCGAAGACGCCGATCGGCCCGGACGGCAGCGTGGTGTCCAAGGACGATCCGAACGCCACGATCGTCCCGAACAGCCATGACGTCGGCCCGGCGATCAACCTGATCACGGCGACGCAGGACTCGGTGAACACCGCGTTCATCCAGCTGATGGGCAAGGTCGGCATCGAGGAAGTGATCAAGACCGAGACGGACGCCGGTATCGCGCCCGACCTGCTCGAACCGCACAAGTGCTGCCTGAACCTCGCGCTCGGCGTCAACAACATCCGCCCGATCGAGCAGGCGGCGGGCTACTCGGTGTTCGCGAGCGGCGGCGTGTACCACGAGCCGCACGTGATCCGCGTGGTCAGGTACAGCGACAACAAGAGGGTCCGGCTGAAGCCGAAGGTCAAGACGCGCCGCGTCTTCAGCCCGAAGGTCGCGGCGGACGCCACGTACGCGATGCAGCAGGTCATCAAGGCCGGTACCGCGACGGCGGCGGCGCTGCCGGACGGACGCCAGGCGGCCGGCAAGACCGGTACCACCGACCGGAACGTCTCGTCGTGGTTCGTCGGGTACGTCCCGCAGGTCTCGACCGCGGTGACGATCTACAACGACTCGGTCGGCCCGGACGGGAAGAAGAAGTCGGTCATCCTGCCGGGGATCGGCCAGGTCGAGGGCGGTACGATCCCCGCCCGCATCTGGCGGTCCTACATGTCGAACGCGCTGAAGGGCATCGACGCCAAGGCGTTCCCGCCGCCGGCGTGGGGCGGGATCGTGCAGAAGTGGGCGAAGCCGCCGGAGAAGAAGAAGGACGACCGCAGGCCGCCGTGGTGCAACAACCCGATCGGCCAGCACGACCCCCGCTGCCAGGGCGACGGCGGTGACACCGGCAACCTCCCGCCGTGCCAGGGGCCGTTCTCCAACGGCAACTGCGACCCGAACAAGCCGCCGAGCAACCCGCCGCCCAGCTGGTGGTGCCAGATGCACCGCGGGGACCAGGCCTGCCGCGGCCGCCGCGGGGGCCGGGGCTTCGAGCCCGAGGCGCAGCATCTGACGCCGCTGCTCCCGTTGTCGAGGCCCCCGGGATGACCGCCGGGACCATCGCCGGAACGGCCGGCGCGACCAGCCGGCGGCCCGGACCAGCAGCCCGAACCCCGCGGCCCGAACCGGCGGGCTGCCGCCATCCCGCCATCCCGCCATCCGAACCGTCCATGGAACCTGGGGGTGTGACATGAAGCATGTCCGCGAGTATCCGCATGCCAGCGGCACCGTTCGCGTGATCCCGTCCGGCCGGAGGAAGGGCAGCCTTGCCTCATCGGCCTCCCCCGTCACGGGAGCGCAGTACGCTCGGACGACGCATAGCCGTCCCCCAGTTGATGAGGCCGCGTGAGCAACCCAAGCCGGTTCGGACCGGACCACGGAGAGAGTGCTGGCCGCCGGGGCTCCCCCCGCCCCGGCTCCGCGGGCATGCCGTCCGGCGGGCAGCGCGGCGGGCCGTCCGGCTCGCCGACGCCCGGCCGGACGCCGCGTCCCGGCGGCAGGGCCGGCGGACGGGGCGGCGGGCCCGCGCGGATGGGCGGGGGCGGTGGCGGCGGACGCCGCCGCGGCACCCCGGCGACCTCCCGGTCGGGCCCCGGCGGGCCCCCGCCGCAGCACGGCCAGGGCGGTTCCGGCGGACGTCCGGGCGGCCCCGGGCGTCCGGGTGGGCCAGGCGGGCCAGGCGGGCCCGGAGGCCCGGGAGGTCCCGGCGGCCCGCCCGGAGGCCCGGGTGGCCCCGGTGGACGCGGTCCCGGTGGTCGCGGCCCAGGCGGTCCCGGCGGCGGTGGCGGGGACGACTTCTGGGGCGGCACCGAAGGACGCGGCCGCCGCGAGAAGCGTCCCGACGACCCGGACAAGAAGACCGGCTGGCGGCGGTACGTCCCGTCCTGGAAGATCACGGTCGCGGCCGTCAGCGTGCTGATCCTCGGCATATCCGTGCTCGTCGTCGTCGCCTACGCCAATACCCCGCTGCCGACGAAGAAGCAGCAGGACGCCCTCCGCCAGGAGTCGGTGATCACCTATTCGGACGGGTCGACGCTCGCCCGGATCGGCACCCACCGCGAGGACATCGCGCTCAAGGACGTCCCGCAGTTCGTCCAGAACGCGGTGCTCGCCGCGGAGGACCGCAACTTCTGGACCGAGCCGGGCATCTCGCCGACCGGCATCGCCGGCGCGATCTTCCGCGCCGCGACGGGCGGCGAGGTGGCGGGCGCCTCGACGATCACCCAGCAGCTGGCCCGCAACTACTGGGCCAACCTCAGCCAGGACCGCACGGTCAGCCGGAAGTTCAAGGAAATCCTCATCTCCGTCCGGATGGGCAAGGAGATGGACAAGAAGAAGATCCTTGAGCTGTACCTCAACACCGTCCCGTTCGGGCGGCGGTCCTACGGCGTCCAGGCGGCGTCCCGCGCGTACTTCCACAAGCCCGTCACCGAGATCAACGAGTCGCAGGCGGCGATGCTCGCCGCGATGATCCAGCGGCCGAACTACTTCGCCACCTACGGCCCGTCGTCCAACCCGGCCAAGCAGGCGCTGATTAACCGCTGGAACTACGTCCTGGACGGCATGGTCGAGAAGGGCTGGCTCGACCAGACCAAGCGCGCGGGGGCGAAGTTCCCGCAGACGCAGAAGAACTGGAGCGACGCCCCCGACGACCCGAACACCGGCTACCTCCAGGACCGCGTGCTCCGGGAGCTGAAGAGCCTCGGTATCGACGAGGCGCAGATGGAGAGCAGCGGGCTGAAGATCACGACGACCTTCGACAAGGGCCTGCAGGACTACATCAACAAGCTCGTCAAGCAGATGCGCAAGGAGAAGGGCCTCAAGTCCGACATCAAGTTCGGGCTCGCGACCATCGACAACAAGACGGGCGGTGTGCTGGCCGCCTACGGCGGGGCCGACTACCGCAAGCAGCAGTTCGACAACTCCTTCCAGGGCAACGTGCAGCCCGGTTCGTCGTTCAAGCCGATCGTGCTGGCCACCGCGCTCGACCAGGGCATCAGCCTGAAGACGACGATGGACGGCGGCTACAAGCGGACGATCAACGGCGCGACGTTCACCAACGACAGCCGGAGTGAGAACGGCGTCTACAACCTGAAGCAGATGACGGCGATGTCCATCAACACGGCGTACGTCGAGCTGGGGCAGAAGGTCCAGCTGACCAACGTCATCGACATGGCCAAGAAGATGGGCATCCCGAAGGAGACCGAGAACCTCAACCCGACCTATACCTCGCTGCCGCTGGGTGTCATCGACGCGAGCCCGGTCACGATGGCGTCGGTCTACTCGACGTTCGCGGCCGGCGGCAAGCACCGGCAGGCGCACGTGATCGCTAAGATCACGGACGCCCGGGGCAACGCGATCATGAACAACGAGCACAAGTCGCTGGAGAAGCTGCCCTGGCAGAAGCCGACCACGGCCTTCTCCGAAGGGGTGGCGGCGGACGCCACCTCCGCGATGCGGGCGGTCGTCACGTCCGGTACCGGTAAGGGCGCGAGCCTCGGTTCCCGTCCGGTCGCCGGCAAGACCGGTACCACGGACGAGAACAAGTCGGCCTGGTTCGTCGGCTACACGCCGGAGCTGTCGACGGCGTCGGCGATGTGGCGGGAGGACAAGAACGGCAAGCGCAAGTCGCTGATCGGCGTCGGCGGATACAACCAGGTCTACGGTGGTACGGTCCCGGCCGAGATGTTCAAGCGCTTCATGACGAAGGCGCTGGACGGCAAGGAGATCAGCCAGTTCCCGCCGCCGGTCAACGGCGGGCAGCTCGCCCCGTGGGCCAAGGCGAAGCCGGAGCCGAGCCCGTCGACCACGCCGAGCACGACGGCGACGCCGAGCTGCCGTCCGGGGCAGCAGAACCCGCAGCAGCCGGGCTGTACCCCGACGACGCCGACGACGCCGACCTCGCCGACGCCGACGACGGGGGCGGGCCAGCCCTGCAACGATTTCAACATGCCGATCGGCTGCGACCCCAACCTCCCGCCGGAAGGGGACAAGAGCCGGTGGTGCGCGAAGCCCGAGCACCGCAACGACCCCGCCTGCCGGGAGGAACCGGATCCGAACGGAGTCCAGGGCGGCTAGCGGAACCGGCATCGTGAGCGGCGGCCCGGAGCCCATGGCGGCTCCGGGCCGTTCCCGTGCCGAGCGGGAGGCGCGGCGCCCGGTGATCGCGGAGTGCCGCGGGACGAATAGTCTTGCTGTCCATGTCGTCGTCTTCTGAGAGGGTCGCGATGTCCGCCGGCAGCGACACGGCGGATCGTCCCGGCCGGCTGATGCGGCTCGCCCCGGTGCTGACGGGGCTCACCGCCCTCGTGTGCCTGCTCGGCTGGCTGCAGAAGCAACCGTGCGCGTCGGTGCGGTTCGACTTCCTCAAGACGACGGCGAACGCCTGCTACACCGACATCTACCCTCTCTACTACGTGCGCGGGCTGAGCGACGGCAAGATCCCCTACTTCGACGCGCTCCCCGGGTCCGACATCCACTATGTCGAGTACCCGGTGCTCAGCGGCGGTTTCATGCAGCTGGTCGCGTGGCTCGTCCAGCCGTTCGGGGTGGACGCGCGCGGGATGGCGTTCTACAACGTCACCGCGCTGATCCTCGCCGTCCTCGCCATCGTGGCCGTCCTCGCCACGGCGTACGCGGCGGGACGGCGCTCGCTGCGCGTCGGGCTGATGGTGGCGCTGTCCCCCGCGCTGCTGCTCACCGCCTACATCAACTGGGACCTGCTCGCGGTCGCGCTGTCCGCGCTGGCGGTCGCCGCGTGGGCGGCGCGCCGCCCGGCGCTCGCGGGCGCGCTGCTCGGGCTGGCGATCGCCGCGAAGTTCTACCCGCTGCTGTTCCTCGGCCCGCTGGTGCTGCTGTGCGTCCGCGCCGGGCAGTGGCGCGCGATGGGACGGCTGTTCGCCGGGACGGCCGGGGCCTGGCTGGCCGTCAACCTGCCCGTGATGGTCTTCGCGTGGGACGGCTGGAAGGAGTTCTACTCGTTCAGTCAGGAGCGCGGCATCGACTGGGGCTCCATCTTCTTCGTCCTGCAGGACCACGGGCTGGAGAAGCCCGCCGCCGACACCGGTCTGCTCAACATGCTCGGCACCGGGACGTTCCTCGTCCTCGCCGCCGGCATCGCCGTCCTCGCGCTCGCCGCGCCGCGCCGCCCGCGCCTCGCGCAGCTGATGTTCCTGGTGCTGGTCGCGTTCATGCTGCCGAACAAGGTCTGGTCGCCGCAGTACGTGCTGTGGCTGCTGCCGCTCGCGGCGATGGCCCGCCCGAAGCTGCCGGCGTTCGTCGCGTGGCAGGTCGGGGAGGTCGTGTACTTCTTCGGGATCTGGTGGTTCCTGCTGTCGGTGTCCGGCCAGACCCCGGGGCAGGACCTGTCCGGCACCATGTCGGCGGTGCTGAGCTTCGACGCGCCGGAGGGCGGCATCAGCCAGGACGTCTACTCGCTGGCCCTGCTCGCCCGGTTCGTGACCGTTCTGCTGCTCGCGGCGCTGGTGGTGCGGGACATCCTGCGACCGTCCGCGGACACCGTCCGGTCGGACGGCGAGGACGACCCGGCGGGCGGCCTCCTCGACGGCGCCGCCGACGTGATCTCGCTGGGACGCTGGCGCGGCGCGCGCCACGCCGGCGTCCCAGCGACGTCCTAGCCGACGCCGCCCTGGTCGCGCAGGGCCTCGGCGAACCATTCGAACGACGGGGTCATCGCAGGCCAGACGGGCCAGCCGTTGATGATGGCGATCAGCTGCCAGTACCGCTCGGCGCGCCGGTCGGTGCCGATCTCCGTCCGCCTCCGCAGCTCGCGCCGGAACTCGGCGCCGTCGGTGGCGCCGAAGGCGTCCGCGTAGGCGGCGACCAGCTCGTCGACGATGGGACGGGCCGCGTCCGAACCGGGCTCGATCCCGTCCGCGATCGCCGCCGCGACCTTCTCCCCCGTCAGCCTGCCGAGGTGCGCCGGGTCCTCCGGATAGGAGCCCTTCCCGATGTCGGCGGCCTGGTACTCGGCCATCCGCCGCACCGCCGCCCGGAAGTCCGGGTCGCCGACCAGTTCGGCCAGTTCGACCCAGGCGTCGACCTGCTCGGGTTCGGGGTCGTCGGGCAGGTCCGGCAGCGCGGACCGCATCTTCGCCTCGAAGTCGGGGTTCACGTCGAGTCCGGCGAACGACGCGTCGATGAAGTCGGTGATGATCCGCCGGCGCTCCTCGTCGGACAGCCGGGCGAGCTTGTGCATGAGTTCGATCTCCTCGGGGTCGGATCCGCGTTCGGCCACCGCCCGCAGCACGGCCCGGCGCAGCCGGAGCGTCCGGATCTGCGCGTCCAGCGCCTCCGCGTGCGCCGCCGCGACGTCCCCGACAGCGATCTCGCGGTCCAGCACCCGCTGGATCGTGCCGAGGTCGACGCCGAGGTCGCGCAGTGTCCGCACGAGATCGAGGCGTGCGGCGGCGTCCGCGTCGTACAGCCGGTAACCGGCTTCGGTACGGCAGGTGGGCGGCACGACACCCTCGTCGGAGTAGAACCGGATCGTCCGCACCGGAAGCCCGGTGCGCCGTGCCAGCTCCCCGATCGTGAACAAGGTGTCGCCGTCCATGCCCCTCACCTTGCGTCCTCCACCCACTGGAGACTCAAGCGCGAAGAACAGCGGCGCACCCCCACCCCCATGACGGTGCCGATGGCCGGCGTCGGGGTGGAGGTGGAGGTGGCGGGCGTCGCCCGGCTCGTCCGAGCGGTCAGTAGGTGGTGCCGCTGCTCGCGGCGAACATCGCGATGCCGAGGATGTAGAGGACCCAGAAGATCAGCCACCCCGCGCTGACCAGGTAGCCGAGGATCAGGCCGGTGACGGCCATGCCGTGGCCGCCCTCGCCGGTCCGCTTGATCTGGCTCAGCGAGACGTGCCCGAAGATGATCGCCAGGATGGACGTGACGCCGCAGGCGAAGAAACCGATGAGCCCGCACACGAGCGACGCGGTCGCCATGCCGTTCGTCGGCGGCGCGACCGGCACCGACCCCCCGTAGTAGTGGTGCTGCACGGCCGGGGGCTGCTGCGAGTACGACTGGGCGTAGGGGTCCTGCTGGCCGTAGCCGTAGGGGTCGTAAGGGGGCTGTGCCATGTGCATCCCGATCGGTTCGCGCGCCCGCCGCTGGAGAGAACGCGCGTGCGCTGGGGGCTGGGTTCCGGATTATGCCAGTGTGACGTGACCTTCTGATTTTGTCGTCAGGCTGGTCGTATACGGCTTAGATGTCGCGCACACGCTGCGGGTTCCAGTGACGCCCCCGACTTTCCCCGCTCAGAGCTTCGAACGCAACCACGAGATGTCGTCGGCCTGCCCCGCCGCTGGCGTCTCCACCACCACGGGGGCGCCCGCGGCCCGGACGACGCCCAGGATCAGCTCCGGGTCGATCTTCCCGTTGCCCAGGTTGGCGTGCCGGTCGGCTCCCGACCCGAACGCGTCGCGGCTGTCGTTGCAGTGCACCAGGTCGATGCGGCCGGTTATGGCCTTGATCCGGTCGACGGCGTCGACGAGTTCCTCACCCGCCGCGTGCGCGTGGCAGGTGTCGAGGCAGAAACCGAGCTTGGACTCCAGCCCCGGGACGCCGGACAGCACCTCCCACAACCGCGCGATCCGGTCGAACGTGCGGGCCATGGCGTTCCCGCCGCCCGCGGTGTTCTCGATGTAGACCGGAATCGGGCACTCGATCCGCTCGAACACCTTGCGCCAGTTCTCGAAGCCCGCCTCGGGGTCGTCGTCCTTCAGCACGTGCCCGCCGTGGACGATCAGCGCCGTGGCCCCGATGGACGCGGCCGCCTCCAGCTGCTGGGCGAGGTTCTTGCGGCTCGGGATGCGGATCCGGTTGTTGGACGTCGCCACGTTGATCGTGTACGGCGCGTGGACGAAGACGTCCACCCCGGAACCCGCCAGCGCCTCGACGCCCTCCGGCAGGACGGGCTTCTTCCAGCCCTGCGGGTCGCCCAGGAAGAACTGGACGACGTCCGCCCCGACGGCGCGGGCGTTGTCGAGCGGATTCTGCTGGTCGACGTGGGCTCCGATGCGCATGCCCACGAGCCTATCCGCGCGCTGCGACACCCGGCACGCCCGTCGCCGCCCGCGCGCGTCCGGCCGCCCGGGGCGGGGGGGCGGGTCAGATCGAGAAGCCTCCGTTGCTGAGCGCGAAGCCGGCGCCGATGAAGGAGGCGACCATCCCGATCACGTTCAGCCAGCGCTCGTTGGTCGTCGCGGAGATCATCTGCGAGTACAGCGCGAGGGGCAGCCCGATCACGCCGAGCACGGCGCCGGGGAAGTGGGTCGCGGGGATCCAGCCCAGGATGAGGGCGGCGATCCCGATGGTGACGGCGGCCACCGCCAGCACGTCCTGCAGCCGATGGGACTCCTGCCGGGTCTCGGTGCGGGCGGGCGCCCGCCTCGCGCCGGTTGCCTGCTGCGGCATCGGGAACCTCCTCAGGTCATGGCTCCCGCGCCTGGGGCGCATGGTGAACGCGGGACCGGACGGACCATGCCGGTAAAGGGATTCCCTTCCCGGGCGTAGATCAACCAGCGTGGGCGGGCGGAAAATGTCGGCGGCACCCGGTACTGTCGAACATGGATTCGAGAACACCGGCTCGGTCCGGCCCCCCGAGGGGAAGCGGGGGAGAGCAGGAGGTGCACACCGTGGTGACGAAAGCGGAGTTGGGGCTCATCGGGGACGCGGAGCTCGTGGAGGAGCTGTCCGTGCTGACGACCCAGACCGCCCGAATGCGCGCCCGCATGGCCGACATCATGGCGGAGCTGGAACGCCGCCGCTGTACCAAGACGGCCGCCCGTGCGCGGGCACGCCACTGACGTCCGCCGTCCGCGGAGGCGTTCGCCGTCCGCGGCGGCGTCCGGTGGAGACGGCGCCGCCGGCGCTCTGCGCCGCGAACCGGCCCGTACGCTGCCGACTGTTGGTAGCCTGTACCGGTCTCGTGGCAGGTGCCCCCGGCGATCCGGGGTCCGGCGCCGCCGCGAGGGACGCAACAGCCCTCCTGTCACGGAGAGACCGTGACCGCCTGAGTCCAGAGGAGGTAGGGACACAGCATGCGTCGTTACGAACTCATGACCATTCTCGACCCCGCCATCGACGAGCGCACCGCCAACACGGCGCTCGACCCGTTCCTGAAGGTCGTCCGGGACGGCGGCGGCACCGTGGAGAAGGTCGACGTCTGGGGCCGCAAGCGCCTGGCGTACGAGATCCAGAAGAAGTCCGAAGGCATCTACGCGGTGATCGACCTGTCGGCCGAGCCTGCCACGGTCAAGGAGCTCGACCGGCAGCTCAACCTGAGCGAGTCGATCCTGCGTACCAAGGTCATCCGCCCCGAGGTCCACTGAGCCGGGCTCAGCCCTCCAAGCAGCCGGAGCAAGCCCCATGGCAGGCGACACCGTAATCACGATCGTCGGGAACCTCGTCGAGGACCCGAATCTGCGCTTCACCCCGAGCGGCCAGGCGGTCGCCTCCTTCCGCATCGCCTCGACCCCGCGGTTCTTCGACCGCCAGTCGAACGACTGGAAGGACGGCGAGGCGCTGTTCCTGACCTGCAACGTCTGGCGGCAGGCCGCCGAGAACGTGGCCGAGACGCTGCAGCGCGGCATGCGGGTCATCGTCCAGGGACGCCTCAAGCAGCGGTCGTACGAGACCCGCGAGGGTGAGAAGCGCACCGTCTTCGAGATCGAGGTCGACGAGGTCGGCCCGTCGCTGCGCAACGCCACCGCCAAGGTCAACAAGACCCAGCGGCAGGGCGGCGGCGGTGGCGGCTTCGGCGGCGGCGGTGGCGGCGGCCAGGGCGGCGGCGGTTTCGGTGGCGGCGGCCAGGACGGCGGCTTCGGAGGCGGCGGCGGCCAGCAGGGCGGCGGCGGCTTCGGAGGCGGCGGCCAGCAGGGCGGCGGCGCCCCCGCCGACCCGTGGGCCACCGGCGGCGGTGCCGGCGGTGGCGGCGGCTACTCCGACGACCCGCCGTTCTAGTCCCGCCGCTCCGGCGCGACCACGGCAACATCCAGTACACGTCCATTCCCGCGTGAGCGGGGCTCTCCCAAAGGAGCACCACGATGGCGAAGCCACCTCCCCGCAAGCCGAAGAAGAAGGTTTGCGTTTTCTGCCAGGAGAAGATCTCCTACGTCGACTACAAGGACACGGGCCTGCTGCGGAAGTTCATCTCCGACCGCGGCAAGATCCGTGCCCGGCGGGTGACCGGCAACTGCACCCAGCACCAGCGGGACGTCGCCACGGCGATCAAGAACGCCCGCGAGATGGCGCTGCTGCCGTACACCAGCACGGCGCGCTGAGTCCGGGGGTTATAGATCATGAAGCTCATCCTGACCCAGCAGGTCTCCGGGCTCGGCGAGCCCGGTGACGTCATCGAGGTCCGCGACGGCTACGGCCGCAACTACCTCGTCCCCCGCGGGTTCGCGATCCAGTGGACCCGGGGCGCCGAGAAGCAGATCGACTCCATCAAGAAGGCGCGTTCGGCCCGCGAGATCGCGACCGTCGAGCACGCCAAGGAGGTCGCCGACCGGCTCGGCGGGCTGCGCGTCACGCTGCGCACCCGGACCGGCAGCAACGGCCGCCTGTTCGGCGCCGTGACCGCCGCCGACATCGCCGAGGCGGTCAAGGCCGCCGACGGTCCCGACCTGGACCGCCGCCGCATCGAGATCGGCAACCCGATCAAGACGGTCGGCACCCACCGGGTCAGCGTCCGCCTGCACAGCGACGTCAACGCCACGATCGACGTCGACGTCGTCGAGGCCTGACCCTCCGCACCGCACCGAACGGCCCCCGTCCCCACCAGGGCGGGGGCCGTTCTGCGTCCACCGACCGGGCCGGGTGGTGGCGGATCCCTGTAATGACTTGCACAAGGGCGGGGTGGCGGGCGTCCAAAAACGGGGGCGGCGCGCTGGGTTTCATGTGAAACGTCCCTGAACCGCCCTGTGTTTGGGGGATCGGCAGAGCGGCCATTACGTTCCGTGATCAGTGATCGCCGGAACGAGGGGGGACGGTGTTGATCGCGCATTCGGGGGACGGCGCGGACGACGGGGGGCAGGCCGGCCGGCCGGTGACCCGCCGGGCGATCATCGGCGGCGTGGCCGGGGCCGGCCTGCTGGAGATGCTGTCCATGGCGGCGCCGCTGCGGGATGAGGCCATGGCCGACGAGTCGGCCGCGGGCCGCGCCCTGTTCACGGCGGAGGCCCCGCACGTCTACACGCGTGCGCAGTGGAAGGCGCGGCCGCCCAGGCGGCCCGCCAAGGTCCTCGACCGGGCACCGGACCACATCATCGTCCACCACACGGCCACGGCGAACTCCAGCGACCGGTCCCTGTCCCACGCCTTCGCCCTGTCGCGGGGCATCCAGAACATCCACATGAACAAGAACGGCTGGGACGACACCGGCCAGCAGCTCACCATCAGCCGCGGTGGCATCGTGATGGAGGGGCGCAACCGCAGCCTGAAGTCGATCCGGGCCGGTGACCTCGTGGTCGGCGCGCAGGTACTGCACAACAACGACCACACGATCGGCATCGAGAACGAGGGGACGTACACGTCGCGGGCGGTGCCCGGCAGCCTGTGGAAGTCGCTGCTGGAAGTGTGCGTGTGGCTGTGCCGGGAGTACGGCCTCGATCCGTCCGAGGCCATCGTCGGGCACCGCGACTACAACAAGACGTCGTGTCCGGGGGACAAGCTGTACGCCCGGCTGCCGGAACTGCGCCGGGCGGTCGCCGCGCGCCTGGAGGGCGCCCCGAGTTCGAACAGCACGACCACGGACCCTGGCCTGTCGCTGTTCCCGGCCCTGGACGGCCTGACCTGACCCGGGCTCGACCGGATCAGGTGTCCGGGGTCGTGTAGCGGGTCCGGCGGCGGGCGATCTCGGGGTCGATGCCCTCGACCAGCGACCAGATGCCCGTCACCCGTTCCACGAGGGTCTCCGGAGGCAGTCCGGCCAGGCCCTCGGCCGCCAGGTCGTCGATCGCCTGCGTCAGCCGGGCCATCCGCTCGCCGTGTGTGGAACACATGTTCGAATAGTAGCGGGTGGGGCGGCCGGTGCGGGTGCGGTTTCGCCGAATCGGGTCAGCGGACGGCGCCGGTGACCAGCCAGCGGTCGCCGCGGGCGCGCAGGCCGAGGGTGATCCCGCGGGTCAGCATCCACAGGCCGATCGCCGACCAGAGGCCGACGATGCCCGCGTCCGCCCGGTACAGGACGATCGCGGCGGGCAGGAAGACGACGGTCGCGACCAGCGTCGTCACAGCGAGGTAGGCGCCGTCCCCGGCGCCGATCAGGATGCCGTCCAGGACGAACACCACGCCCGCGACGGGTTGCAGCACCGCGACGAGGAGCAGCGAGGCGAGCAGCAGGTGCCGGACGTCGCCGTCCGCGGTGAACAGGCCCGGCAGCCAGGGGCGCACGGCGAGGATGCCCAGCCCGAACACGATGCCGCAGCCGACGCCCCACCACACCATCCGGCGCGTGACTGCGCGCGTGCCCGTGATGTCGGACGCGCCCAAGTGGCGTCCGGTGATGGCCTGCCCGGCGATCGCGATGGCGTCGAGCGCGAACGCCAGCAGCGTCCACACCTGGAAGCCGACCTGGTAGGCGGCGATCTCCGCGTCCCCCATCCGGGCGGCGATCGACGTTCCGACGATGAGGACGACGCGCAGTGCGGCCGTCCGGACGAGGAGGCCGAAGCCCGCCTTGGCCGACGTCCGCAGCCCGTCCAGATCGGGACGGACCCGGGCGCCGTACCGGCGCGCCGCGCGCAGGACGACGGCCACGTAGACGGCCGCGCTGCCGGTCTGGGCGATCACGGTGCCCCAGGCGGAACCGGCGATCCCCCACTCCAGGACGATCACGAACACCACGTTGAGCAGCAGGTTCAGCGAAAACCCGCCGACGGCGACGAGGAGCGGTGTGCGGGTGTCCTGCAGGCCGCGCAGGACGCCGGTGCCGGCGAGCACGACCAGCATCGACGGGATGCCGAACAGGCTCACCCGGAGGTAGGTCTCGGCGTAGGGCGTCACGGTGGGGGACGCGCCGAACGCGTCCACGATCCAGGGGACGAGCGGCAGGCCGACGGCGATCAGCGCCGCCCCGATGGCGATCGCGAGCCACATCCCGTCGATGCCCTGCCTGATCGCGGCCGGCATGTTCCCGGCGCCGACCTGCCGCGCGACCCCGGCGGTCGTCCCGTAGGCGAGGAAGACGCACAGGTAGACGAGGGTGTTGAGGGCCTGACCCGCGACGCCGAGCCCGCCCAGCTGGGCGGTGCCGAGGTGCCCGATGATGGCCGAGTCGGACAGCAGGAACAGGGGTTCGGCGACCAGTGCGCCGAAGGCCGGCACGGCCAGGCGGAGGATCTCGCGGTCGTGCGTGGTCGCGAGCCGCCGGGATGTCGTCACCGCGTCGAGGCTATCACCGGCGTAACTGTCCTCATGACTTCAAGCCTTACATCGCCGAGCGCGGCCGACTTTCTTTCCCGCACAGCCGGTGGATGACGTTACCGCAGGTCAGTGCGCGGTCGCGCGCGTCGTCCACGGAGAATCCACAGAGTTGTCCACAGGTCGTGCACAACCAATGCGGCGTGTCTGCACAGGGAGTCCACAGGGTTGTCCACAGGCGGCTTTGCTCAGGGAGGCGCGGGGTCGGGAGAATGTCCGACGCGTCAGGTAGACGTTAGGGACGGTCGGCGATGGGCGGACGGGGCCGCCGCCCGGCTGAGACGAAGGGGGTGCGGCGGTGAGCGTGGCCGATATCGGATCGCAGGAGCACGAGTTCGAGCGCACCCCGCCGCACGACATCTCGGCGGAGCAGGGCGTGCTCGGCGGCATGCTGCTGTCCCCGGACGCCATCGCCGAGGTCGTCGAACTCCTGCGCACCCCCGACTTCTACCGTCCGGCGCACCAGATCATCTACGACGTCGTCCTCGACCTGTACGGCCGCGGCGACCCGGCCGACGCCGTCACCGTCGCCGGCGAGCTCACCAAGAACGGCGAGATCGCCCGCATCGGCGGCGCCCCCTACCTGCACACCCTCATCTCCCTGGTGCCCACGGCGGCCAACGCCGGGTACTACGCGAAGATCGTCCACGAGCGCTCGATCCTGCGCCGGCTGGTCGAGACCGGCACCCGCATCGTCCAGATGGGCTACGCCGCCGACGGCGCCGACGCCGACGACGTCCTCGACCGCGCCCAGGCCGAGGTCTTCGCCATCGCCGAGAAGCGCGCCGGCGAGGACTACGTCGCCCTCTCGGAGATCATGCCGGGCGCCCTGGACGAGATCGAGGCCATCGGCAGCCGCGGCGGCCAGATGGTCGGCTGCCCCACCGGCTTCGCCGACCTCGACGCCCTCACCAACGGCCTGCACCCCGGCCAGATGATCGTCGTCGCCGCCCGCCCCGCCATGGGCAAAGCGCTCGAATTGGGCACACCGCTGCCAACCCCCACAGGTTGGACGACGATGGGCGACGTGCGGGTGGGCGACCACCTGCTCGGCGCAGACGGCAGGCCGACCCGCGTCGTCGCCGCGACCGAGGTGATGCACGGCCGTCCCTGCTACGAGGTCGAGTTCTCGGACGGCGAGGTCATCGTCGCCGACGCCGAACACCAGTGGCGCACCACAACCACCGCCTCGTCGCCGCGCGCGGACGAGACCGCGTCCGGGTCCGGCGAGGGCGCGGCCGGCTCCGGCCGTATCCGCCAAGGCGCGCTCCCCGGCCGGACGCCGGGGGACTTCGAGGAGATCCTCCACATGGCGGTCTCCGGGCAGCGGGGCGACGGCATCGGACGAGCCGGGCCCGCTGTCGAGCCGGGGGCGAACGGCTCCGGCTTCACCCATTTCCTCGGCACCACCAGGAGCGTCGGCCGCTGGCCGACCAAGGAGATCAAGGCCCAGGCCGGAAGGGCGAGCGGGCACCGTTCGCCTGTCGGCAGGGTGCACCACCCGCACGGGTCGCCAGGGTCTACCGGCGCGGCCGGGACGGGGACGGATCTCGGGCACGGGCGATCCGCCTGCCTCGCCGTGGAGGCGGAGAGCGCGACCGGCACGTCCGTGACCAGGTCGTCCGAGGGGCATCGTCGGCTGATCCGGGACCGCGACGGCACCATGCCCGCCCCCCCGCACGCCGGCCGCTCGGCGCCCGGCGACCGCGCCGGGATCCGGACGACCGAGGAGATCTTCGCGGCGCTGCGGCATGAGGGACACCTTCTCCACGCCGTTGAGGTCGCCGCCGCCTTCGACCTCCCCGAGGCCGACCTCCCCATCGCCCCCTACGTCCTCGGCGTGTGGCTCGGGGCGGGAGAACCAGACACCGATCAGATCACCTGCCTGGACGGCGAGGTCATCGCCCAGATCGAGGCGACCGGCCAGCAGGTCGAATCCGAGCCGATTCCCGGCTGCTACCGCCTGCCTGGGGTGGGCGGCCACCTCGGCTCTCTCGGTCTGCTGTCCGGCGCGCACGTCCCGGCGGGATACCTGCGGGCGTCCACGGCCCAGCGGCGGGCGCTGCTGGCCGGGCTGCTCGACATCCGCGGGCACGTCTCCGCCGACGGAAGCGTCGACCTGCTGTTCTCCTCCGCGCGACTCGCCGAAGGGGTCCACGAACTCGTCCTCGGCCTCGGCCACCGCGCCGAGCTGGCGACCGGCCCCGCCGGAGACCTAGCGGACGAGCCGGTGCACGAGATCACCTTCACTCCCACCGCCGCGCGGGTGTTCCGGCTGCCGCGCAAAGTGGCCCGGCAGCGCACGGCCGCCCGCGCGAAGGCAGGCGTCCACGCGAAGGCGGGCGTCCACGCGAAGGCGGGCGTCCGCCACATCGTCGACGTCCGGCCCGTCGAGAGCGTGCCGGTGCGGTGCGTCCAGGTCGACAACGACGACCACATGTACCTGGCGGGGCGGCACTGCGTCCCGACGCACAACTCGACGCTCGCGCTCGACTTCGCCCGCGCCGCGTCCATCAAGCATGGCCTGACCTCGGCGTTCTTCAGCCTGGAGATGGGGCGCAACGAGATCACGATGCGGCTGCTGTCCGCGGAGGCGCGGGTGGCGCTGCACGCGATGCGGTCCGGCACCCTGCAGGACGAGGACTGGACGCGCCTCGCCCGCCGCATGAGCGAGGTCGCCGAGGCGCCGCTGTTCATCGACGACTCGCCCAACATGTCGATGATGGAGATCCGCGCGAAGTGCCGGCGCCTCAAGCAGCAGCACGACCTGCGCCTCGTCATCATCGACTACCTGCAGCTGATGACGTCCGGCAAACGGGTGGAGAGCCGCCAGGTCGAGGTCTCGGAGTTCTCCCGCTCGCTGAAGCTCCTCGCCAAGGAACTGGGCGTCCCGGTCATCGCGCTCTCCCAGCTCAACCGAGGCCCGGAACAGCGAACAGACAAAAAGCCCATGGTGTCCGATCTGCGCGAATCGGGATCTATCGAGCAGGATGCGGACATGGTGATTCTGCTGCATCGCGAGGACGCCTATGAGAAGGAGTCGCCGCGCGCCGGTGAGGCCGATCTGATCGTCGCCAAGCACCGCAATGGCCCGACCGCCACCGTCACCGTCGCGTTCCAGGGCCACTACAGCCGTTTCGTCGACATGGCCCAGTAGCCGCCTCCGAGCGCACGTCCCCACCTGCCCCAACACCGCATGCCCGGCGGCCGGGCGGTGATGGCGTGGCGCACCGTCCGCGTCGGGAGTCGGGAGTCGGGAGTCGGGGGTACTGCGTCGTCGGCGGCCCGTTCCCGGCATCGACGCTGAGAACCTTCGCCCGGTGGGACGGTTGCCGGTAACGATGGTGGGGGTCTCGACACGTACGGGGTGTCACCGCAGTGAAGGAGAGACCCGTGCGTCATGAGAGACCTTGCCATCGGGGCTTCGATGGATGATCGCGAGGCCGGGTTCGAGGCGATCTATGCCGCGACCTACGAGCCGATCCTGGGGTATGTGCTGCGGCGCTGCGCGTCCCCGGACGATGCCGCCGACGTGGTCGCCGAGACGTTCACGATCGCGTGGCGGCGGCTGGACGAGATCCCGCCCGGTGCGAGGGCGCGGCTGTGGCTGTACGGCGTCGCGCGCCGGGTGCTGGCCAATCACCGTCGGGACGAGGCGCGGCGTCGGCAGCGCACGACGAGCCTGCGCGACGAGATCGCGGCGGTCGAGACCGACCCCGTGGAGGCGTCGGCGATCGCCGCGGCGTTCCGCGGGCTGTCCGACGACGACCGCGAGCTGCTCGGGCTGGTCGCGTGGGAGGGGCTGGACCATTCCGCCATCGCGGCGGTACTCGGCTGCTCGGTGGGTGCCGCGCGCGTCCGGCTGCATCGGGCGCGCAAGCGCCTCGACCGCGCGCTGCGCTCCGATGCCAGGCCCGCGGCCGCCCAGCGTCCCATCACCGAACGGAGGTCCCTGACATGAAGCCCCATTCCACCGACGAGCTGGTGCGGTCGATGGCGCGCGTCCGCGACGAGTCCCTGGCGGGGTTCGCCGAACGGCCGGCCGCGCAGAGCCTGAAGGAGGACGTCGTCCGGGACGGGACCGGGCCCGCGTCCAGGGCGGTGAAGCCGGCGCGCTTCCGGCTGGGCGTGCGGCTCGCCGCCGTCGGGGTGCTGGCGGCGGTCGCCGTGGCCGGCGTCGCCCTGCGCGGGGCGGACGACGCCGGACCGGCCGGGGCACCGCCCGCGGACATCGCGCTCGGTACTCCCGCCGAGGCCGCGCACGTCCTCGACCGGGCCGCCGCGGTCGCCGCGACCAGGCCGTCCGCCGCGGCGGAGCCGCGCCAGTGGGTCTACACGAAGATGCGGCTGACGTCGGCTGCGAAGCCCGCCGGGCTCGTCACCGGAGGCCCGTACAAGACGGAGACCTGGGAGGTGTGGCGGCGCGGCGACGGCAAGCGGTACACCGCCTACGAGGATGGCAAGCCGAGGGCCGGACACGAGCGGGTGTCCTCCGCCGTCGCGACCAGGTTCGAGCCGCTGCCCAGTGATCCGGGGGCGCTGCTGCGGAAGGTCCGCGGGGGGCCCAAGGGCGGGGGCGGTGACCAGATGGCCTACGAGACGCTGGTCACGATCCTGCGGGACAGCCTCCACTCCCCGGAGACGGAGGCGGCGATCTTCCAGGCGATCAAGCTGGTCCCCGGTGTGACGCCGGTGGAGGGCGAGGTCGACATCGCCGGCCGGCCGGCGATCGCCCTCGGCCTGACGGTGGACGGGTGGCTGCACGAGGAGGTGCTGCTCGATCCGAAGACGTTCGCCTACCTCGGGGAGCGGGCGATCGCGGTGAAGACCCGCACGTTCGCGTCGGAGGGCGATCCCACGGTCACGGTGAAGGCGGGGACGCTGCAGCGCCTCATGGTCCGTGTCGCGATCGGGGTCGTCGGGAAGTCGGGTCAGCGCCCCTGAACGAGCGCCCGCGGCCCCGCCGCACAGGCGGGGCCGCGCCGCGCAGGCCGCGCAGGCCGTGCCGCGCGGGCGGGGCCGCGCTGGGCGGGCCGGGCGGGCCGTGCCGGGCGGGCCGTGCAGCGCCGGCGGGGCTGGGCGGGCGGGGTTGCGGGCTAGGTGTCGAGGCCGGACGGGCAGGACGTGGGGGTGCGGTTGGTCAGGATCGTCAGGGCCTGTTCGCACCAGCGGAGGTTCTCGCGTTCGAAGGCGAGGCCGCGCATCAGGGTGAGGTAGGGGCCGATGCGGTCGGCGGTGGCGAGGTGCTCCTGCTCGGTGCGGCCGTCCAGGAGGCGGGCGCGGAGGCGTTCGAAGCGGGCGACCTTGGACTCGGCCCAGGTCATGCGCTCGCGGATCGCGTTCATGACCGCCCTGGCGTCGCCGGCGTCGACCGCCTGCACCTGGACCATGAGCTCTTCGCGGATCGCCCCCGGGCGGGGCGGCGTGGCGGTGAAGTCGTGCAGGGCGCGGCGGCCGGAGACGGTCAGGGAGTACAGGCGCTTGTTGGGACGGCGTTCCTGCTGGACGACGCGGGCCTGGATGAGGCCCTCGACCGCCATCTTGTCCAGTTCCCGGTAGAGCTGCTGCGGGGTGGCCATCCAGAAGTTGGCGACCCCGGCGTCGAAGCTCTTCGCCAGGTCGTATCCCGATGCCTCGCCCTCCAGGAGCGTGGCGAGGACCGCGTTGCGCAGCGACATGGCTACGAGCGTAGCGGCGGCGGTGGGTGCTTCGGCCATTAATCAACTTCGTGACTATCCGCATGCCGCGCCGCGCTGGACTGGCGGGTGCGGCCGCGACTAGTGTTATCCGCACCTAGTCAACTAGTTTCATATCGGGGGGCTCTCATGCATCCGTTCCGCCGAGCGGTGGAGACCGGCGACGTCGCGGCCCTGGAGGCGCTGTTCGCGGCGGACGCCGTGTTCACGAGCCCGGTGGTGTTCAAGCCGTACGAGGGGAGGGCGATCACCGCGGCGATCGTGCGCGGCGCGGCGCGGGTGTTCCAGGACATCCGCTACACGCGGGAGATCGCCGGCACGGACGGCCGCGACTACGCGCTCATGTTCCAGGCGACGGTGAACGGCCTCCAGGTACAGGGCTGCGACTTCCTGCACATGGACGAGGACGGCCTGATCGACGACCTCACCGTGATGGTGCGCCCGCTCTCGGCCGCCAAGGCGCTCGCCGAGGCGATGGGCGCGCAGTTCGATCAGATAGAGCGCGAGGCGTCCGGCGCCCAGGCGGCCGCGGCAGAACCGCAGTAGGGCCTGCCCCGGCCGGTGCTCCGGTCAGGTCGCGGGCAGGTGGGAGCGGCGGGCGGGACGGTCGAAGATGAGTTCGCGGCCGTCCTCCTCGTCCCATTGCTCGCCGATGTAGGTGAAGCCCTGGCCCGCGATCGTGGCGAGGGACGCCTTGTTGTCCGGGCTGATCGTGGCGCGGACGGTCGTGACGGAGGGCTCGGTGGCGGCGCGTTCCAGGAGGGCGGCGAGCATCGCGCGGGCGTAGCCCTTGCGGCGGTGGGCCGGGTCGACGGAGTAGGCGATCGTGACCGTGCCGTTCTCCGGTGCTCCGTGGAAGCCGGCGTGGCCGACGACCTGCCCGTCCGGTTCCGCGACGGCGGCCCGGACGATCCAGGGGGCGTGGGACGGGTCACTGCCGAGCTGGGCGAGGCGGAAGGCCCAGAGCGACTTCGCCTCGTCGGTCGTGAAGTAGCCGGTGAGGGGGATCCCGGCCGCGGCACTGGCGAGCGGCAGGTCCGCGTCCAGTAGTGCGGTCATCGCGGCGGGCGGGAGTTCTGCGAGCCGGATCGCGGGAGGCATAGGCGGGTTCCTTTCGGGCGGGGGCCGAGCCCGCGGCCGGGCGTGCCGCGGCCGCGAGCGATCTACCGGCTCTTCGCGTGGTGGTCGGCGAGCCGGGCCAGCAGGCCGGTGAGCTGATCGCGTTCGGCCGGGGAGAGCGGCGCGAGAAGCTCCTCCTGGATGCCGGTCAGGACCCCGTCCAGCTCCAGGAGGTGGCGGGTGCCGTCGGCGGTGAGCGTGACGATGTTGCGGCGCCGGTCGGACGGGTCGGGGGTGCGGTCGACGAACCCCTGGGCGGCGAGTTCGTTCAGCGCGGCGACGACGTCGCTGCGGTCGACCGCGGTGGCGCGGCCGAGTGCGGCCTGACTGGACGGGCCGTACTCGTCGAGGGCGGCGAGCAGCCGGTAGTGGTACCCGCGGGCGCCCGCCGCGGCGAAGCCGGCGCCGACCAGGCGATGGCTGTGCGCCGAGACGAGACTGATCAGCCAGCTCGGGGTATGCCGGAGGCGCGCGGGCGTCCGGGCGTCGGCCGTCGTCATGCCGCCCAGTGTACGGGCTTGTTGGCGTGGCCAACGATATGTATTGTTGGTTGCGCCAATGTTGGCCCGACCAATACAGGAGTGGTCATGGACGACCGTCAGCAGCTGTCCGCGCTCGTCAGCCGCCTCGGGCGGTGGCTGGACGACAAGAACTTCGGCGACGGACGCGCCCTGTTCGCCGAGGACGCGGAGGTGCACACCCCCGGCGGTGTCTCGAAGGGCGTCGACGCCCTCACCGCGCAGGCGCGCCGCAACCACACGGTGCCGACCCAGCACTTCATCACCAATCCGCTCATCGACGTGGACGGCGACAAGGCCGCGATCAGCGCGAACCTGCTCGTCGTCTTCGCGCACGACCAGGGGCCACGCATGCTGGGCGAACGCTACGACCTGCACGCCGCCCGGACGCCGAACGGCTGGCGCCTCACCCGAATCCAAGCCCGCACAATCTGGGAGGCGACCCACGCCACAGCACAACCCACTCCAGCGTGACGTGTCAGGGGGACGTGAGGTCGTCCGAGAGGGCGCGGAGGCGGCCTCGGGCTCCAGAGTCGTATGCCTGGGCGTCCGCGCGGGTCTCCTGGAGGCCGTTGAAGAAGCGGCCGGAGACGTCGTCCAAGGCCGGGTCGGTGACGAGGCGGTGCGTGGCCTCGACGCCCTCTTCGAGGGTGCTGGCCGGCGCGGAGACCATCTTGGTCGGCATGAAAGTGGCCGGGTGCAGGGCGTTCGCGGTGACGCCGGTCCCCGCGAGCTCGTCGGCGAGGTCGATCGTGAACAGTACTTGCGCGAGCTTGCTCTGGCAGTACGCGCCGAAGCCGCGGTAGTGGCGCTTCAGCATCACGTCGTCGAAGTCGATCGCCTGCTGGCCGAGGCTGCTGACGTTGACGATCCGGGCCGGGGCCGAGGAGATCAGGGTCGGCAGCAGCAGTCGTGTCAGCAGATATCCGGACAGGTAGTTCACGGCGAACGTCAGCTCGTGGCCGTCCGCGCTCGCCTGCCACGAGTCGGGTCCGGCGATGCCCGCGTTGTTGACCAGGACGTCCAGGCGCGGATGGTCGGCGCGGACGGCCTCGGCGAGCGCGCGGGTCTCGGCCAGCGACGACAGGTCGGCGCGGTACCAGGACGACCGGCCGCCGATCTCCCGGAGGGCCGCCTTGCCGCGCTGGTCGTCCCGTCCGTGGACGAGGACGGTCGCGCCTTCGGCGGCCAGTTGCGCGGCCAGGGCGCGACCGAGGCCGTCGGTCGCGCCCGTGACGAGAATGGTCTGCTGATCGATGGGACGCATGTCCTCCATCGTGCTCGGCGCGAGCGCCGGATAACAGCGCCGCCCGGCCCGTCGTCCAGTCGCCAAGATGCACCAGCTGCGTTGACCTGCGGCGTGTTGTTGTTATGAGCACGTCGAAAACAACAACACGCCGCAGATCAACGATGTGGGGCACCGCGTTAGGGGCGGTCGAGGAAGTCTCGGATGAGTTTGACGAACTCGTCCGGCCGTTCCATCGGCACGACGTGCCCGCTGTCGAGTTCGATGTACTCGCTGCCGGCGATGCCCGCGGCCAGCTCCCGGTGGTTGCCGACGGGGACCGTCCGGTCCTGCGCGCAGCCGATGACCAGGGTGGGCGCCTCGATCTTCGGGAGCAGCCCCCGGATGTCGAGGCGCCGCAGGAGGTCGAGCTGGCGCAGCCGGGCGCCGGTCGGACGCATGAAGCCGTGGAGCTGCTCGACCGTCTCGTGCCCCACGCTGGCCAGGAACGGCGGGCTGTAGGCGGCGAGGGTGCCGAGGCGTCCGAACCCCTCGGGGCTGGCGGTGAGGCTGAGCCACGCGTCGACCAGCTGCCGGAGGTACTCGTCGCCGCTGTGCGCGAGGCCCGCGACCGGGACCAGGCGCCGGACGAGGTCGGGACGCAGCGCGGCGGCCGCGGCGGCCGTCGGCGCGCCCATCGAGAAGCCGACCAGGTCCGCCGGCGCGCCGCCGGCGTCCTCGATCACGGCGATGACCTGGGCGGCGAGGGCTTCGATGGTCAGCGGCGAGCCGTCGTCCTCGGCGGTGTCGGAGCCGGCCAGGTCCGGCAGGATCACGGTGTTGCGGTCGGTGAACCGGTCGGCGAGCGCGTCCCACATGCCGGCGCCGGGGCCCACGCCGTGGACGAGGACGAGTGCGGGCCCGGAGCCCTGCGTCCGGTAGCCGATCCGGGTGTTTCCAACGGTCAGGTTCGTCATGTCACCGACGCTGCCAGCGGGCGGCCGGCATGAGGAGCGGACCGCCGTGGCTAGGACAGGCGGTCCGGGTCTCGGCCGGGGCCCGAGCGCGGAAGATGGAGGCATGCAGATGAACCGCCGCGATCTCGCCGACTTCCTCCGCCGCTCGCGGGAGCGGCTGCGCCCGCAGGAGGTGGGTCTCGCGGCGGGCCCGCGGCGCCGGACGCCGGGGCTGCGCCGCGAGGAGGTGTCGCAGCTCGCGGGCATGTCCGCCGACTACTACATGCGGCTCGAGCAGGCGCGGAGCCCGCAGCCGTCCGCCCAGGTGCTGACCGCGCTCGCCCGCGCGCTGCGGCTGACCGCGGACGAGCGCGACCACCTGTACGTCCTCGCCGGGCACCGGCCGCCCGCCGGTCCCTTCGCCGGCGAGTACGTCCGGCCCGGCCTGCTCTACCTGCTGGACCGGCTGGACGAGACGCCCGCGCACATCATCGGCGACCTCGGTGACCTGCTCGCGCAGAACGCCATGGCCGAATCCCTTTTCGGGTGCGTTTGTACCGTCGAGGGGCCGGATCGCAACATCATCTGGCGCTGGTTCACCGACCCGTTCGTCCGCGAGGCGTACCCGCCGGAGGAGCACGAGCACTACAGCCGCGTGCACGTCGCCGACCTGCGCGCCGCCGTCGCGCGCCGCGGCGGCGACGAACCGGCGCGGGCGCTCGTCCGGCGCCTGCGGGAGGCCAGCGACGCGTTCACCCGGCTCTGGGACCTGCACGAGGTCGCCGTCCGCCGCACCAGCCGGATGAGGGTGCTGCACCCGCAGGTCGGGCCGATCGAGTTCGACGCGGAGGTCCTGCTCACGCCCGCCGAGGACCAGCGCCTCGTCGTCTTCACCCCGCCGCCCGGCACCGCGGCGTCCGACGCCCTCGCACTGCTGCGCGTCGTCGGCCCCGAAACCGCGCACCGCAGCCACGTCCATCCCTGACCGAGCGGTCAGGTGGAGGGCCGCAGCCGCCAGAGGGACGTCGTCTCGGCGGCGCGGGCGGCGTGCAGGGGGTCGTCGGCGTCGGCGGCGCGCGGGTGGGCGGGCCTGGTGTCGAGCCTCCCCGCGACCTCCAGACCGGACGACGCGAACAGCTCGCGGAGTTCGTCCCGGGTGCGGAGCCCGAGGTGCTCGGCCAGGTCGGACAGGATTAGCCAGCCCTCGCCGCCCGGTTCCAGGTGTTCGGCGAGGCCGCCGAGGAACCCGCGGAGCATCGCCCCGCCCGGGTCGTAGACGGCGTGTTCGAGGGGTGAGCTCGGCTTGGCGGGCACCCACGGCGGGTTGCAGACGACCAGCCCGGCACGCCCCGGCGGGAACAGGTCAGCCTGCACGACCTCGACTACCGCGTCCACCTTGAGCCGGTCGACGTTCTCCTGGGCGCAGGCAAGCGCGCGCGGGTCGAGGTCGGTGGCGACGACGCGTTCCACACCGCGACGGGCCAGAACCGCCGCGAGGACACCCGTCCCGGTTCCGACGTCGAACGCCGTTGCCGCTGACGGGAGGGGCGCCTCGCCGACCAGGTCCACGTACTCCCCTCTGATCGGGGAGAACACTCCGTAGTGCGGATGGATCCGGTCGCCGCCCAGCGCGGGAATGGCGACGCCCTTCTCCCGCCATTCATGGGCACCGATGACGCCCAGCACCTCGCGCAAGGAGACGACGTAGGGCTGGTCGTCCGTCCCATAGACCTCCGCACAGGCGTCCTGGACGGAGGGTGCGCGACGGAGCGGAATCACGTGTCCCGGGTCGAACGGTATGAGCAGCATGCCGAGCGTCCGCGCGCGCTGGGCTCGTGCCTGACGGTAAAGGTGGAACGCCTGTACCTGGGACGGTTCCGGCTTGCGCTTGCGCCGACGCGGCGGGCGGTCGATGCGCCGTGCCATCGCCTGGAGGAGCTGCCGGGCGTTCTGGAAGTCGCCGCGCCACAGCAGCGCGGTGCCCTCGCAGGCCAGCCTGTAGGCGTCGTCCGCGCGGGTCTCGTCGTCCGCGACCACGATGTGGCGGGGCGGGGGCGCGCCGCTCTCCGACCGCCAGCGGACGCGATGATCCCGGCCGCCCTCCCGCCAGGAGATGTCGTCCACGAGCAGTACCGTATCGGCGTGCGTCTACCTGGGCCATTGCATGTACTGAACGAGGGTCTCGCCTTTGTCTTGGAGGTCGCGGCCATCGTCGCGCTGGCCTGGTGGGGCTTCACCACCGGCGGGAACATCATGGTCAACATCATCTTGGGGGTGGGGGCGCCGGTGGCCGCGATGGTCCTGTGGGGCCTGTTCGCCGCTCCACGCGCCCGTTTCAAGGTCGCGCTACCGCTCGTCCTTCTGGTGAAGGCCGTCGTCTTCGGTGCGGGCGCACTGGCGTTCTACGGCGTGGACCATGCCGCACTGGCGCTGGGGTTCGCCGTTGTCGCCGTCCTCAACACCGCCTTGGCGACGCTCGATCGCGAAGCCCACTTCCGTACCGCCGTCTAGCCGAGGCCCACGCTCGGCAGGTCCGCGCTCGATAGGTCCGCGCTCGACAGGTGGGTGGACGTTTCGGCCAGTTTCCGGAGCGCCCTCTCCGAGGGCGACCCGGGGTCCGCCGCGTACAGCATCAGGCGGCTGAGGTCGGGGTCGCCGGGCAGGTGCAGGGTCTCGAACGGCAGGACGAGCCGTCCCACCCGCGGGTGCTCGATGCGGGCCTCGCCGTGCGTCAGGTCCGTGACGTGGTGCTCGGACCACATCCCGGCGAACTCGGGGCCGCGCTCGCGCAGGCAGTCGATCAGCGTGCGCAGGCGCGGGTCGTCCGGGTCCTGCCCGGCGCGGAAACGCAGATAGGCGACGTTGCGGCGCGCCACGACCGGCCAGCCGGCGCCGAGCCGGGCCCGGTAGTCGGCGTTCAGGTGGATCTGGTGCGACCAGGTCCGCTCGTCCGGCGGGACGTTCGCGAGGTCGACGAACACGGCGGCGGTGAGCCGGTTCCAGGCGACCACGTTCGTGTAGTGGCCGACGATGTACGCGGGCGCGTGCGTGATCGAGTCGAGGAGATGGCGGAGCGGGGTCCGCAGGCGCGGCGGCTCTGTGATCGGCGCGCGGTGCGGCGGGTGCGCGAGGCGGTGCAGGTGGGCGTGCTCGTCGCCGTCCAGCCGCAGCGCCCGCGAGACCGCGTCGAGGACCTCGGCGGACACGCCGCCGGCCGTGCCCTGTTCGAGCCGGATGTAGTAGGCGACGCTGACGCCGGCGAGCTGCGCGAGCTCCTCGCGGCGCAGCCCGGGAACGCGCCGCCGCGTCCCGTAGGAGGGGACGCCGGCGTCCTCGGGCCGCAGCCGGGCCCGCCGCGACCTGAGGAAGTCGCCGAGTTCGTTGCCGCGCGCCATGCCACCGAGGTTATCGGCGGCTGGGTTACGGTTGCTCCGCACTTGTCCGGGTGAGGGAGGCAGGGGCCGGATGTATCCACAGCGGTTCGGGAACTACGAGTTGCTGTCCGAACTGGGCGAGGGCGGGATGGGCACCGTCCATCTGGGGCGGGCGCCGGACGGCCGGATCGTCGCGCTGAAGACGATGAACCGGATCGCCTTCCGCAGCGAGGACGGGCACCGGAGGTTCGAGCGGGAGACCGCCGCGCTGCGCAAGGTCGACGACCCGCACGTCGCCGCGTTCGTCGACGCCGACCTGGCGGGGCCGTCCCCCTACCTGGTCACCGAGTACGTCCAGGGACGTCCGCTGGACGCGGTCGTGGCGGCGGGGCCGCTCGGGCAGG
Source organism: Spirillospora sp. NPDC047418 (assembly GCF_040643275.1). Classification (NCBI taxonomy): domain Bacteria; kingdom Bacillati; phylum Actinomycetota; class Actinomycetes; order Streptosporangiales; family Thermomonosporaceae; genus Spirillospora; species Spirillospora sp. NPDC047418. The sequence continues at coordinate 88,176 of NZ_JBEYTW010000005.1, read as the reverse complement.
ACGGCCTCCGACGGCTCGGTCTCGGCCTGGCGCGGGCCCTGCGCGCCCTGCATGCGGCGGACCTGATCCACCGGGACGTCAAGCCCGCCAACATCATCATGGCGGGCGGGGAGCCGGTGCTCATCGATCTGGGCATCGCCCATCACATCGACAAGACCCGGATGACGACCAGGACGATCGGCACGTGGAGCTACCTTGCCCCCGAACTCGTGGCGAACAAGAAGCCGACCGGGGCGGCGGACGTGTTCGCCTGGGGCGCGGTGATGGCCTACGCGGCGACCGGCCGGCCGTGCTTCGCGGCGGACTCGGACCCGGCGCTCCTCAACCAGATCCTCACCATGGAACCGGACCTGTCCGGCGTTCCCGGCTGGTTGCGGGGCATCGTCGGCCGGTCGCTCGCCAAGGATCCGGACCACCGCCCGTCCGTCCGGTCGCTGTGCGAGGCGATGGCCGACCGCCCGCACGTGGAACTGCTCCGCACCGCCTACCTGGACGCGCGGGCCGCCCACGAGCACGCCCGTGCCGAGGGCATCGCGTTCGGCCTGCACGCGATCGCCGTCGCGGCCGGGGACACCGTGCTGGCGGCGAGCAGCCTGCTGGACCAGGCGCACGCCGCACGCTACGCGGAGCGGTTCGACCGCGCCGAGACGCTGTTCGAACAGGCGCGGGTCGCCTCCGCCGCCGTCCGGGCCCGCCAGGACGAGGGCTGGGCGTGGGACGGGATCGGCGTCTGCCGGCACCGGCGGGGCGAGTACGCCGCGGCGGAGGAGGCGTTCGCCGCGGCGCTCGCCATCGCCGAGGAGGTCGGCGACACCGCGCTGCGCGCGTGGAACCTGTGCAACCTCGGGAGTCTCGCGCTGCGGCGCGGCGACCCACACCGCGCGGGAGATCGGGGACCACCGCCGGGAGGGCTGGGCCTGGTACGACCTCGGCGAGTCCGCGCGCGGGCGGAAGGGGTTCGACGTGGCCCGGGACGCGCTCGAGAGCACCCTGCGCATCGCCACCGAGCACGGCGACCGCCTGATGGAGGGCTGGACCCGGTGCAAGCTCGGCGGGTGCCTCCGCGACACCGGCGGCCGAGACGAGGCGATCGCCATGTACGAGCAGGCCCGCGACGTCGCCGACCTTCTGAACGATAAGAAGATGCGGGACTACGCCACGATTCGCCTGGACGCGCTGACCTCCGCGTCCTGACCCTCCTGACCCCCCGAGCCTGCTACTGGGAGTGGTACGACCGAGCGGGGTCTGGGTAAGCGCGCCCTACCGCGCGATGGTCGCAGGCATGACCGCACTAACCACCGCTGTCTCCGCACCCATCGAGCGGATGTCGTCGCGGAACAAGCTGGTTCTGACCCTTCTGCTCGGTGCGCAGTTCATGCTCGCCATCGACTTCTCCATCCTGAACGTGGCGTTGCCCGTTGTCGGCAGGGGATTGGGCTTCAGCCTGGACGACTTGCAGTGGATCGCCACGGCGTTCGCACTCCCCGCCGCCGGTTTCACGCTTCTGTTCGGTCGCGTAGCCGATCTGTTCGGACGGCGCCGGATGCTGCTCGCGGGCATGGCCCTCCTGGCCGGAGGGTCTCTGATCGGCGGGCTGGCCCCGTCACCGGAGATGCTGCTGTTCGGACGCGTTCTGCAAGGGCTGGCCACAGCGATCGCGACACCGGCGGCCCTGTCGCTGCTCACCACTTCCTTCCCGGAGGGGCCGCTCAGAACGCGGGCGCTCGGGCTCAGCGGCGCGCTCATGTCGGCGGGGTTCACCGTCGGCGCGATCCTGGGCGGAGTGCTGACCGATCTGCTGAGCTGGCGCTGGGCGTTCCTGGTCAACGTGCCGGTCGCGGTGCTGATCGTCGTCGTCACCCCGATCGTGATCGGCGAGAGCCGGACGCAAAACAGGGCGAAGCTGGACGTTCCGGGAGCGGTGACCGTCACCGGCGGGCTGCTCGCCCTCGTGTACGGGATCACGGCGGCCGGCTCGCGGACGTCGCCGGCCGCGCTCGGGGCACTCGCGGCCGCGGCCGTCCTGCTGGTGGCGTTCGTGCTCATCGAGCGGCGCTCGCCGGCCCCGCTCGCGCCGCTGCGCGTGCTGACCCGCCGGACCGTCACCTGGGGCAATGTGGGCGGGTTCATCGCCTTCGCCACCGAGACGTCGCTGGTGTTCCTGCTGACGCTCTACTTCCAGCAGGTCCTGGACTTCTCGCCGCTGGCCACGGGCCTCGCGCTCGGCGTCCTCGGCGCCGGAACGTTCGCCGGCGGCGTCGCCGCGCCGCGGATCATGGGCCGGCTCGGCGGCCGGGCGACGCTCGCCTCCGGGCTCGTCCTGCAGGCCGCGGCGACGGCCGTGCTGCTGGGGCTCGGCGACTCGCGCGACGGCCTCGGCCTGCTGCTGGCCGCCACTGCGATCGGCGGTTTCGGGAACCTCGTCGCGATCGTCGCGTTCATGGGGATCGCGACGTCCGGGCTGCCGGACGGCGAGCAGGGCCTCGCGACCGGCCTCGCCACCATGACGCAGCAGGTCGCGATCACCCTCGGCATCCCCGTGATGAGCGCGGTGGCCACCGCGAACTCGTCCGTGCTGGGCGGCCTCCAGACCGCGATCGCGGTGAACGCCCTGATCGTCCTCGCCGGAGCGGCCCTCGCCTGGACGTTCCTGCGCCGCGCCTGAAGGGGGACGGCCAGGCAGATCCGCGGGCGCCGGACGCCGGGGCGCCTGGCCGTGTGGCGCGCCGGAGCCGACCGGCGCGCGTCCGGCTGTGGCGCGCCGGAGCCGGCCGGCGCGCCACGAAGCCGTCTCAGCCCGGGACCTTGTCGAGGAAGCCGGTGACGCGGTCGAAGCGGCCGTCCTCGGTGAACGTCGCCACGTCGAAGCCGGCGGCGACCGCCTCCCCGCCCTCGGGGCCGAGCTCCCAGGTGAAGCGGGCCACATTGTGGTGGGCGTCCACGGGTCCCGCCGGACGGAACACCAGGCCGGCGAACTGCTGCTGCGCCGCGCCGACGAACGCGTCGATCGCGTCGCGCCCCTCGGCCACCCCGAGCGGGTCGACGTAGACGGGGCTCTCCGCCCACACCTCGTCGATCGCGGCGCGCCGCGCGGCCGGGTCCGTCTCGTTCCAGATGGCCAGGTAACGCTCGACCCGCTGCTCGATGTCGCTCATGTCGTGACTCCCGTCTGATCGCTCCGGTTTCGTTGGCGCCTACGCTGCCAACCGGGCGACGGAAGATCGATTACCTGCGACGTCATGGCCGTTCAGCCGAGGACGACCCGGTCGGCGGCGGTACGGACGAGGCGCTCGGCGAGCGCGACGGCCTCGTCCGCGGAGTCCCTGCCCGCGGAGTCCTTGCCCTCTCGCCGGGGCGTGTAGGAGAGCCAGATGGTGACATTGCCCTTGCGCGCGGCGATCTGGACCTGCGTCGCGCGGCCCGGGTTCCGATGGGCGGACGTGACGAGCGTCGCCTCGTCGCCTATGCCGGGCAGCGGGCGGGCGCCCTCGGCATCGGGCGCGGGCCCGGGAAAGCCGTCGCGGAAGTTCTGTTCGGCCTGCTCGATTCCGCCGTCCCGGCCCAATGCGTACTTGTGCAGCCGGTACTCCAGGCTCAGTGAAATGGTGTCGAAACGGCACATGGATCTGCCGGAGGGGTCGCGGACCGACAATGGCTTCTCCGTGGTCGCCATTTGCTTCGCCGCCGGGACGAGGACGCGGCAGGCGTCGGGTACGGCGCTCGCTTCCACGCGGCCGGGCCATGACTGGTGATGCCAGATCGGATCGAACGTGACGAAGACGAACGTCCAGGCCGAGAGGATCGCCACGTGCGCGAAGACGTATCTCCAGGTCAGCAGGGACCTGCCACGCTTCACCTCCCGTCCCGACCGCTTGGAGAGGTCGGCGACGGCGGCGTCGAAGCGCCGGTCGCGGTGGAAGCGGAGGCGGATCGGCGCGCCCAGGGTCACCGAGGTCGCGGGGCTGACGGCGCCTATCCCCTCCGTCCAGAGGCGACGGCGCCTTTCGAACTTCGTGATGCCCTCCCAGGCCATGTAGACCTGGCCGACGGAGTCTTTGTTGTTGTGCAGCCCGTCCGGCCCGAGTTTCACCTTGCCGAACAGGATGCTCAGTGTCGCGGCAATGGCCGTCACACCCAGGAATGCGATGCATGCGGCCGGAATAATGGCCTGGATCCAGAGGGCGTACGCGGCGGCGAGGATGAGCAGGGTTCCGGCGGTCGCCTGCGCATAGGCCAGGTACCGGAGCGTGCGCGGCGGCCTCAGCACGACCTCGTCGGACTCGGAGGCCGGCAGCACCGGGCCATCGGGCAGGCTCTCCATGATCTCCTCCTCGCGGTGTGAGGAGATCGTAGTGCCGTGGACGATGATGTCGTTTTCTCGCTAGTGAGAGCGTGCCGTATCGGTGATGCTGGATGCATGCACGAGGACGTGGAGAGGTGTGTACGGGCCGTCCAGTCGAAGGACGCCCGGTTCGACGGGTGGTTCTTCACCGGGGTGGTGACCACCGGGATCTACTGCCGTCCGAGCTGTCCCGTCGTTCCGCCCAAGCGGGAGAACATGCGCTTCTACCCTAGCGCCGCGGCGGCCCAGCAGGCCGGTTTCCGGGCCTGTAAACGATGCCGCCCGGACACGTCCCCCGGCTCCCCCGAGTGGAACCACAGGGCGGATCTCGTCGCGCGGGCCATGCGCCTCATCGCGGACGGTGTCGTCGACCGCGAGGGTGTGCCCGGCCTTGCGGGAAGGCTCGGCTACAGCACGCGCCAGATCGAGCGGCAACTCAACGCCGAACTGGGGGCAGGTCCACTTGCCCTAGCGCGGGCCCAGCGTGCCCAGACGGCACGGCTCCTCATCGAAACGACCGCCCTCCCGATGGGGGACGTCGCGTTCGCCGCAGGGTTCGCCAGTATCCGCGCCTTCAACGACACCGTCCGCGAGGTGTTCGCGCTGACGCCCTCGGGTCTGCGCGACCGTGTCGCCAAGGGGCAGCCGCCGGCCGGCTCAGGGGTGCTCTCCCTGCGGTTGCCCTTCCGGACGCCGCTCTGCCCGGACAACCTCTTCGGCCATCTCACGGCCACCGCCGTCCCAGGCGTCGAGGAGTGGCGGGACGGCGCGTTCCGCCGCGCCATGCGGCTCCCCCACGGACACGGCATCTCGACCCTCCGGCCCCAGCCGGACCACATCGCGTGCACGCTCAACCTCGCCGACCTGCGCGACCTCACCATCGCGATCAGCCGGTGCCGGTGGATGCTCGACCTGGACGCCGACCCCGTCGCCGTGGACGATCTGCTCCGCACCGACCCCGTCCTCGCCCCGCTGGTCGACAAGGCCCCCGGACGGCGTGTACCGCGCACCGTGGACGCCCCCGAGTTCGCCGTCCGGGCCGTCCTGGGGCAGCAGGTGTCGACGGCCGCCGCACGCACCCACGCAGGACGTCTGGTCACCGCCTATGGCGACCCCGTGGACGACCCGGGCGGAGGGCTGACGCACCTCTTCCCGACACCCTCCGCCCTGGCCCGGCTCGACCCGGAGGACCTGGCGTTCCCGAAGACCCGTCGCACTACGCTCATCACCCTTGTCGAAGCACTGGCGAACGGTGAACTCGACCTCGGCGTGGGGAGCGACTGGGAAGAGGCCCGAGCGCGCTTGTCCGAGCTGCCGGGCTTCGGCCCATGGACCATCGAGACCATCGCGATGCGTGCCCTCGGTGACCCGGACGCGTTCATCCCAGGCGACCTGGGAGTCCGGGCCGCCGCCAAGTCCCTCGACCTCCCGAGCACCCCGGCCGCCCTCACCCGACGCGCCGCCCAATGGCGTCCATGGCGGGCCTATGCCGTCCAATACCTGTGGGCGACGGGCGACCACCCCATCAACCTGCTTCCAGCACACTGAGGAACCTCATGCCTACACACGTCGTCCTGGACAGTCCCGTCGGCCCGCTCACCGTGGTCGCCACAGACGGAGCCCTGTCCGGGCTCTACATGGAGAAGCAACGTCACCTGCCGTCCGAGGAGACCTTCGGCGCACCCGGCGACCCGGACACCGAACCCTTCGCAACGGTCGCCGCACAGCTCACCGCCTACTTCGCGGGGGAGCTGACCGAGTTCGACGTTCCGCTCAACCTCCACGGGACACCGTTCCAGCGGCGGGTCTGGGCGGCACTCCAGGAGATCCCCTACGGCGAGACGACCACCTACGGCGAACTCGCCGCCGAACTCGGCAACCCGTCCGCGTCCCGCGCGGTCGGCCTCGCCAACGGACGCAACCCGGTCGGCGTCATCGTCCCCTGCCACCGCGTCGTCGGCTCCACCGGCTCGCTCACCGGCTACGGCGGCGGCCTGGACCGCAAGCGCTACCTCCTCGACTTCGAGCGCAAGACCCGCACGGGGGCAGGCGAGGCGATGCTCTTCTGACTCTTGTCAGAGGTGGGGGCTAACGTGCAGGGCGTAGACGTCCACCGTGGGAAGGGTGATCGAGGTGGAGTTCCGAGTCGACCGGCAGACGCTCGCCGACGCCGTCGCGTGGGCGGCGCGGACGCTGCCGACGCGCCCAGCCCTCCCCGTCCTCGCGGGGATGCTCATCGAGGTCACCGACAAGGGCGAGCTGACCCTGGCCGGGTTCGACTACGAGGTGTCCGCGCACGCCCGCGAGGACGCCACCGTCACCGAACCGGGCCGCGTCCTCGTCCCCGGACGCCTGCTGTCGGACATCGTCCGGAACCTCCCCCACCACCCGGTGGAGGTCTTCACCAAGGGCTCCGAGGTCGTCGTCCGCTGCGGCCCGGCCGAGTTCGGCCTGCTGACGCTGCCCGTCGAGGACTACCCCACCCTCCCCGAGCCGCCCGCCCGCGCCGGCACCATCCCCGGCGACCTGTTCGCCACCGCGGTCGCCCAGGTCACCCCGGCCGCCGGGCGCGACGACACCCTGCCTATGCTCACCGGCGTCCGCATCGACATCGAGGGCGACACGATGTGGCTCGCCTGCACCGACCGCTACCGCATCGCCGCCCGCGAGCTGACCTGGTCGCCCGACGACCCCGCCTTCACCGCCGGCGTCGTCGTCCCGGCCCGCACCCTCGCCGACACCGCCAAGGCGATCAAGCGGGGCGCGGACGTCGCCATCGACCTCGGCGGCACCGCCGACACCCTGATCGGCGTCTCCGGCGGCGGCCGCAGCATGACCAGCCGCCTGCTGGACGACCAGTACATCAACTACCGGTCCCGCCTCACCGGCACCTGGTCGTCCATCGCCGAGATCCCCGTCGCCCCGTTCGTCGAGGCGATCAAGCGCGCCGCCCTCGTCACCGAGCGCGGCACCCCCATCCGCCTCGCCTTCACCGCCGACGAGGTCCGCATCCGCGCCGCCACCGGCGACTCCGCCCGCGCCAACGAGGCGCTGGCCGCGACCCTCACCGGCGACGACATCGACATCGCCTTCGCACCCCAGTACCTCTTGGACGGCCTGGCCGGCATCGACACCGAATACGCCCGGCTCGAATGCGCGGGCCCCACGAAGGCCGCCCTCCTGACCGGCATCCCCGACAAGAAGGACGACGAGGAGGCCCCGCCCGAAACCGACACCGGCTACCGGTACCTGGCCATGCCGGTGCGCCTGACCTCCTGACCCGGCCTCGCGCCCGCTCAGAGGTCCAAGACGGCGAGGACGAACCGAACCTCGGTGGCACTCGCGTTCCCGTACGAGTGGGGGCGGTCGCCGACGAACACGGCCGCTGCGCCCTCCTCGACGAGGTCCGTCCGGCCGTCGACACCGAGGGTCAGCGTGCCCTCCTGCACGAACACGATCTCCTTGGTGCCCGGTACATGCGCGTCGCTCTCCCGCGTCTCACCGGGCTGGAGCACCCAGTTCCACAGTTCCAGCGACGGCCGCGGGTCGCTTCCGGCGAGCAGCGTCCCCGTTCCGCCGTGCTCGCCCTCCCACAGGACGACGTGCCGCTCCGGCCGGAACATCCGCACCGGCGGCTCCTCCTCCACCTGCACCAGCCGCGTCAGCGGCACGCCGAGCGCGTCCGAGATGCGGATGAGCGTCCCCAGGTTCGGGTTGCCGCGCCCCTGCTCCAGCCCGACCAGCACGCCCTTGCTGACCCCGGCCCGCCCGGCGAGCTCGTCCAGGCTCCACCCATGCCCGGCCCGCAGCGCCCGCACCGTCCGCGCCACGGCCTCCCCGATCGCCTCCTGCCCGCCCATCACCCTCCAGCCCTCTTCAGCGTTGCCGCCAGACGAACGGACGCCTCCGCCAGTGACGGCGTGCGCCTCGCCCACTCCACACCGATCAGTCTCCCGCAGTCCCAAGTCGGCACCCGTGCAACCGTGACGTGGCCGGCATCGCTTGCCGCGGTTGGCAGGGCGGTCGTTGCATCGCCGGCGGGCCTGGTGACGGTCGGGGATCATCGGTGGGTGTTCCATGTTCATCTTGTGCCGCGCCGGCGCGGGGACGATCTCCGCCTCATGTGGGACCCGGCGCCGGCGTCCGCCGAGGACCTGGCCCGGACGTGGGAGCGCCTCACCGCACGATGACGTTATTGCCGGGTGCGAAGCCCAGCGGTCGGTATAGTGGTATGGCGATATCATTAAAGTGACCGGTGGAGGGGTTCGGATGTTGGAGCGGATCGGGGTGGACGAGGCCGTCCTGGAGTTGCGGCCGGACTTCGCCGTACTCGTCATGACCGCCCAGGGCCTGGCGAACGGGCCGAGCGACCAGGTGTCGGAGGAGTGGCTGGCCGAGGCCGCGGGGAAGGCGGACGCCGATGACCCGCACGTCGAAGCATGGCGCGAGGCGTACCGGGCGTTCGGAGCCAAGCCGCAGCGGACGCGGCCGTCCGTGGACGCCCTGCTCCGGCGCGCGGACGCGCTCCCGTCCATCAACAGGGTCGTGGACGCCTACAACGCGGTGAGCGTCGAGTACGCGCTGCCGATCGGCGGCGAGGACCTCGACGCCTACCAGGGGCCCGCGCGCCTGGTCCGGGCCACGGGCGACGAGCCGTTCGACGTGGTCGCGGGCGGCGAGCCCGCCGTCGAGCACCCGAACGCGGGCGAGGTCGTCTGGCGGGACGACGCGGGCGTGACCTGCCGGCGCTGGAACTGGCGGCAGTGCGTCCGGACCCGGCTGACCGAGGACACGAAGAATGCCCTGTTCCTCCTCGAAAGCCTGGAGCCGTACCCGATCGAGCGGCTGACCGAGGCGGGCGACCGGCTGGCCGAGCGCCTCCGCGTCATCACGCCGGACGTGCGGATCGAAAGCCGGCTCATCGGCGGGCGGTGATGGTCACCGTCCTCGCGCTGAGCGCCGCACTGGCATACGGGGTCGCCGACTTCCTCGGCGGCACGGTCACCCGGAGATCGACCGCGATCCGGGCCCTGACCTGGTGCGTTCCGATCGGCTTGGCGGTCGTCCTGGTGGCCGCGCTGCTCAGCGGCGGCAGCCCCGGCGCAGGGCCGATGACCTGGGGCTTCGTCGCCGGGATCTCCGGCGGCGCCGGCCTGATCACGTTCTACCGGGCGCTGGCGCGCGGCCCGATGAGCGTGGTGGCACCGGTGTCCGCGCTGGCCGCCGCGGTCCTCCCGGTCGCCGTGGGCATCGCGGAGGGCGAGCGGCTCGACGCGTCCGTTCTGCTCGGGGTCCTGCTGTGCCTCGTGGCGATCGGCCTGGTCAGCATGGAGGCGAACGACCCGGCGAGAACAGCGGTGTCGCGCCCGGCCGGGTGGCGGCGGCTCCTCGACTCGGGCCCGGTCATGGCCGCGGTATCCGGTATCTGCTTCGGCGTCTTCTTCGTCCTGCTGAAGGAGGCCGGAGACGGCAGCGGCCTGTGGCCCATCGTCGGCGCCCGCCTGGGCAACCTGGTCATCGTCATCGTCGCGCTGCTGGTCCTGGCGTTCCGCGGCGGAGACAAGGGCCCGCGAGTGTCCGGACGGACGCTGATCGGGCTCGCGCTCCTGTCCGGCAGCCTGGACGCGGGCGCGAACGTCCTGTACTTCCTCGCGGTGCACAACGGCATGCTCAGCCTGGCCGCCGTCCTCACATCCCTCTACCCGGCCATCACCGTGCTGCTCGCAAGAGTCGCCTACAGCGAACACCTACGCACCGTCCAACGCGTCGGCCTGGCCGTAGCAGTCGCCGGCGTAGCCCTCGTCACGGTCGGCTGAGCTAGACGCTCAGCACCGTGATCGCCTCGGTCGCGGGGATCTGGCCCAAGTACGCCTGAATGTCCATGGAATCAGAGGTCGCGATGATCGCCGCCGCGATCTCCACTGCGGCCAGGGCCACCAGGCCGTCCACCGGATCGGGCTTCTTCTTGGACGCCAAGCCCGCCTTGCCGATCAGTTCACCGATCCGACGCCACTCGGTCTCGGTGTAGCAGCAACCACCGCGCAGTCCTTGAGCGCCCGTGCGAGATGTGCCCGGGTCGGGCTACCCCGGTTCATACCACCATCCGTCGGGAGCGGATGGTGGCGGCGCGGGCACGGGCTGCCGCGTTCTCCGCACGGATGCGTTCCGCTTCGCCGGGTGCCACCTCCTCTTGCGGCCAGGGCAAGGTCTCGGCTTCGGTCTCGACGACGTCCCGGCCGGCCGCAACGGCGGCCGCTCTGATCTGCTCGCTGGGACGAGAATGGCCGCCACCGTCGGGCGCGGCGCTAGAGATCGTGGCTGCCCGCGCGGATCTCGGCCACTAGAGCGTGGAATGCGGGGCGCCCCAGCGTCAGCGATGGACCATCAGGGTCTGTTGAGTCTCGCACCCCAACAGCGTCCGTCAGGTCGTATGCGACTTCAACGCAGGTGTCGGCGTCCTTGCTGCGGCTGCTCTTCCGCCACTTGGCGCCGGTCAGGTTCTGCGGGATCGTCATGAATCGGCAAACCCTCATCTCTTGGCAGCGGCGTTGATCAGTGAGAGGGAGTCGTCAGGGTCGAGTGCCGCTTCGCAAATCATCTCAAATGCCAACCTACAGTGAGCGACCTGCTGAGGGCTCTCCATGTAGACGACACCGAAGAAGCCTTCGGCATAAGCGACATCGGGATCGGCGGGTTGGGCGAAGCGGAGCACGATCAAGGACCCCTCGAGTCCGCAGTGCGTGCCCGCGGCCTGTGGCAAGACCTGGATCGTGACGTTCGGGCGTTGGGCCTCTGCGGTGAGACGATGCAACTGCTCGCGCATCATTGCCGAGCCGCCGATCGGACGGCCGAGCACGGCCTCGTCGAGGACGACGTGGAGGTTCGGCGGGCCGTCCTCACGGGTGAGAAGAGTCTGCCGCACCATGCGAGCCTGGAGACGGCGTTCGATGTCGCTGGCCTCGCCGAGCTCACCGGCTTTGATGATCTCACGTGCGTAGTCCTGAGTTTGGAGCAAGCCTGGAATCACCTGGGGCGCCCAATTGCCGATCTCCGCGGCGGCGTCTTCGAGCGCGACGTAGGGACCGTTCAGGACGTCGATGTAGTCGGTCCACCAGCCCCGGTCTTCGGCTTCCCGAGCGAGACTCAAGATCGCTTCGCGGTCGGGGCTGCCGACACCGTAGAGATTGAGCATCAACTCGACGTCGCGTTCGTTCGGCTTGTTGCGGGCGCTCTCGATGTGGCTGACCTTGCCCTGGCTCCAACCGAGCCTGGCAGCGGCAGCGGTGACGCCTAGTCCGGCTTGTTCGCGGAACTCGCGGAGGCTGCGCGCGAGTCGTCGAGCGCGCACGGACGGGATGTACCGGGGTGGCATGTCTCAACTGTCGCTTTCAGTGATCGTCAAACGACACTGCGTGGCCAAGTGTGGCCAAAGTGATGTGATGGAATCCTTGCAGTAGGTAATCATTACTCACATGATGTCATCATGACGTCACGTCGCGTGTATGACGCATGAATCAGCGGACGGATGTCCACCGGCGGAAACGCCGATGCGCGCGCCGTGAAGAGCCGCCGCGCGGTCGGGGATGAGATTGGGAGACCTCCCCCGGCCGCGCGGCTACCACCCCAACAGAGGAGGTGCCGCCATGGTAGACGCGCCGAGGGCGGCGAACGGAACCACGGTCGACAGAATCGACCTGAACGGTCTGTGCCCCGGCTGGTGCACGGAGCGGATCGACGGACGGCTCGTCGCCAGGCGACTCGGGCCGCTCACCGACTACCAGCTCGGTCACGGGTGCTTGGAGGAGGTGACGGCGCGGTCGATCACCGAGCTGGTGATCGTGTGCGAGGCCCAGCACACCCTGGCCGGACGGATCGAGGTCGCCGAAACGGTCGAACGAGGCTTCAAGGCGTCGGCGTCATGACCGTCACCGTCGACGAGGTCGGCCGTCCCCCATGGGACATGGTCGAGGCCGACCCCGGCGTCGTGCTCGCCGAGGCGCATCGAATGCTGCCGGGCGTGGTCGCATGGGCGGGCGAGTTCACCGGCTCATTCTGGCTGTTGCGCGGTGACCGTCTGGAGGAGTTCAGGGACCCGCGCGCCCTGCTCGCGCGGATCAGTGAGATCGCCGTGCCGGCTCTGCTGGCATCCCGATCGTCGGGAGTCTGGTCGCCGGACGCTGGACGGCAGGGCACCCAGTCGGGCGCGGACGCCATCGGGACACACGCCAGACAGGTGTCCGGCAAGCCGGCCATGCGTCCTCAGCCGACGGATCTCATCTTCCCGCCGCCGGGCCGGTTTCGGCGGCTCCTCGAGAAGTGCCGGCAGTTCGTCGATAAGGAGAACGACGACTGCCTGTGAGCAGGCCCCGTAACGGGAGTCGGCCACCGGCCCAAGTGCGCTTATGCGCGGCAGCACGAAGTTCACGAGCACACCCTTTTCAGCTGCCGAGAGAGGGCGCGTCCGCCCTCTCTCGGCAGGCGGAACAGCGCAACAGAGTCCCGGCCCAGCGGACTCTCGGAACTATGGAGGAGCGCATGATCTCGCGTCTCGATCCCCAGCGGCCGAACGGGCTGCTCTGCTCGCCGGACGGCGAATCACGCGGTCTGATCGCGCGGGTCGGCGACCTGTTCCCCCTCGACCCCGCTCCGGAAGTGCACGCGGCGAGCACTGAACCGCCGTCGGCGTCCGGCGTCCGGCCGTGGGGGCTGCGGTTCGTTCGCCTGCCCAACGCCCGCCTCGTCCCCTCCGCGAAGCCGGCGACCTACGACCCCATATCGCAGTTGGCGGTCGACGTGGCCACAGGCCGCCCCGTGTTCAAGCACAAAGGCGGAACAAAGGAGACGACGGGTACCCCTGACGGGAGCAAGCCGTCTCCCGAAGAGACGACCAAGGATTGAGCGGTGACGACTTCCACCGTTCTCGTCATCACGAACCGCGAAGACAGTACGGCCGACCGGGTCGTCCACGAACTCAACGAGCGCGGGACCCCGGTCATGCGGTTCGATGCGGCCGACTTCCCGCAGCGACTGGCACTGTCGGGTGAATGCGGGCCGGACGCATGGTCAGGCTCACTGGTCGGTGACCACCACTCGGTTCGGCTGGACTCCGTCGCCGGCGCCTACTACCGGCGTCCGGGGCAGTTCGAGCTACCGGACGGAATGACGCAGCCCGAACAGCTCTGGTCCTACGGCGAGGCGCGCATCGGCTTCGGCGGTGTACTCCAAGCACTGGACTGCGCATGGGTGAACCATCCGCAATGCGCGGCCGCCGCCGAGTACAAGCCGGTCCAGCTCTCGGCCGCCGCCGCCGCCGGGCTCCGCATCCCGCGGACATTCATTGGCAACTCTCCCGAGCACGCGCTCGCATGGGCGAAAGAGGTCGGTGCACCGATCGTTTACAAGCCGCTCGCCGGGTCGGTGCACATCGAAGCGAGGACGACGAAGATCGTATACGCGACGTCGATCGATGACCTTTCGATGCTCGACGATCCAGCGGTCCGCGTGACCGCACATTGCTTCCAAGAATGGGTGCCGAAGCAGGCGGAGGCTCGTGTCACCGTGGTCGGCGACGACATGTTCGCCGTCGTGATCCACGTCGGCTCGCCCGAGGGGCGGATCGACTGGCGCGCCGACTACGCCGCACACCGATACGAGGTCACACCCGTCCCCGCCGGCGTGTGCGCCGGACTACGGTCATGCCTGGATCGACTCGGGCTGGTCTACTGTGCGGCGGACTTCGCCATCAACCCGGGCGGAGAGTGGGTCTTCCTCGGTGATCTCAACCCCAACGGCGAGTGGGGATGGCTCGCCCATCACTGCGAGCTGCCGATCGCCGCGTCGATCGCCGACGCGCTGGAGAGGGGCATGCGTTGACCCGGACCGATCGTGATGCGGGCGGGCGTCCCGTCGCCCTCGCGGACCGGCTTTTCCGAGCCGGTGACATCAGCGACCCGGCCTGGCGCGATGCGTTCGCTCGCGTCCCGCGGCATGTCTTCGTCCCGTCCTACGGACGCTACGAGCACGCTGTGGATGGCACGCGATATGTGCTCGTCAGCGGTGATGACCCCGGACAGCGCGAGGAATGGCTCAACGGCGTCTACTCCGACGAAACACTGATCACGCAGGTCGAGAGTCGGCCGGTCGAGGACGCCCTCTCCGGCGGGCGCGGTACGGGTGCGTGGACCAGCTCCTCGACCGCCCCCGGACTCATGGCCCGCATGCTGGAAGCTCTCGACGTCGCGGACGGTATGACGGTCCTGGAGATAGGGACGGGAACCGGCTACAACGCCGCACTGCTGAGCGAACGTCTCGCCGCGCACGATGTCACGTCCGTGGACATCAGCGAGCAACTGGTCGACGCAGCCCGGCGGCGCCTCCGAAGTCTCGGGTACCGGCCGGCCGTCGCGGTGGCCGACGGCCGCGAGGGCCACCCCGGTCGCGCGCCCTATGAGCGGATCATCGCGACCTGTGCGTTCCCCCATATCCCTCCCGCATGGCTCGACCAACTCAAGCCCGGCGGGCTCGTCCTCGTCAACATCGCCGGAGGGATCGGCGGTGCCATGGCCGTCGCCCGCATGGACGAAGGCGGAACGGCGACCGGCCGCTACCTCCCCGAGTGGGCCGGGTTCATGCCCGCACGATCCCTCCGCTCCACTCCTGAACCGAACTACCCTGACGCCGAATGTTCGCGCGAGACGTCACTCGGCCCCGACTGTCTCGACAGCGCCGCGTTCGCGTTCATGGCACAACTACATGTCGGTGAAGCCGCGCCTTACTGGGCAACGCACGAAGACGGCTTCCAGCTCTACGGGCTGAGCGCTCCCGATGGCTCTTGGGCTGAGGTCCATCTCACCGGTGAGCACGGCCTCCGACGTGCCGAACAGGGCGGTCCACGCGGGCTCTGGGACTTGATCGAGTCGGCCGACCAGACCTGGCGCGACCTCGGCCGTCCCGACTGGTCGGGCTTCGGGATCACCGCGACCGCCGCAGAGCAGTGGGCGTGGTTCGACACACCCGCCGGCCCTTCATGGCGGCTTCCCTCATGGCCGGGCAGTGCGACACGGACCAATGCGAAGGCCCGTTGACGTGTGTTCGGGTCAACGGGCCTTGAGCGGTGGCGGTGGTGGTGGGATTCGAACCCACGGAAGCTTGCACTTCACACGCTTTCGAGGTCTGCGGCTCCCCGTCCACTCATGATCGCCGGAGTACTTCGCACTCACTCAAGCGTCGTCAGGGCGCGTAGGAAGCCATCCGGCGTTCGTGGCCAGACGCTTATGAACGAGCCTGAACGAACCTCGGTTAGCGACCAACTGAGACTAAAAGTGAGACTGCTCAATGGTCCCCGCTGGCTGGCACGAGTGGGCCTGAGTCCTTCAGAACTTGGTTCTTTTATCGGTCTTCGCTATCCGGCGGATCTCATCTGCACTCTGGTTCAACTTCGCGCCGCTCAGGTCCGCGCCGCTCAGGTCCGCGCCGCTCAGGTCCGCGCCGCGCAGGTCCGCGCCGCGCAGGTCCGCGCCGCGCAGGTCCGCGCCGCGCAGGTACGCGTCGCGCAGGTCCGCGTCGCGCAGGTCCGCGTCGCGCAGGTCCGCGTCGCGCAGGTCCGCGTAGCTCAGGTACGCGTAGCTCAGGTCCGCGTCGCTCAGGTCCGCGTCGCGCAGGTCCGCGTCGCTCAGGTCCGCGTCGCGCAGGTACGCGCCGCGCAGGTCCGCGTAGCTCAGGTACGCGTAGCTCAGGTCCGCGTCGCGCAGGTACGCGCCGCGCAGGTCCGCGTAGCTCAGGTCCGCGCCGCGCAGGTCCGCGTGGATCAGGTTGGCTTTACTGAAGTGGGCTTTTGGAAGGCTGATTTGGGGAGTGCGGATCTGGTGGAGGTCGAGGGGTGGAACGGGGTAGGGGTTGTTGGCCAGGGTGGTGAGTGCGGCGGCGATGTCGGTGGAGGGTTCTTCGGGGAGCTTGGCCTGCTTGATCGTGGGTGCGGGGTCGTGTTCGCGGGTGAAGCCTGCCAGCAGGGCAGTGATGGCGTCACGGTCGCGGGGGGAGTCGGTGAGGAGCCGGTTGAAGGCGTGGATGGCGCCGAGGCGGATGGTGGTGTCGTCGTCGGCTAAGGCTTCGAGGGCCTTGGCGTATCGGTCGGTGAGCTGGCTTTCCTGGGCGACCTTCAGGTTCTTCTGGGAGTTGCGCAGGTCCTCCTGGGAGGTGCGCACGGCCAGACCGGTGGCGATCAGGCTGCCTGCGGTGAACAGCACACCGAACAGAATGCCCAGCGAGTTGAGCCATTGATGTCGTTCGGCCCGGTGCCGGTCGCGCAACTCCAGTCGCACCTCGGCGGGGAGCCGGTCGAGTTCATCCTGGGTCGGCAACGTGATCCTGAGTGACCGCCTGGTGGGCGGCGCCTGCGCGGTTTCGTCCTGCCCCTGTCCCTGACCGTCGCCTTCGGTTTCAGAGTCGCTCACAGGCAGTGCCCACGGGGCGGAGGACTGTCGCCGGGCAGGCCCGGTTCGGGCACGGTGTGGTCATCGACAAGGGCTGGGCCGGGCAAGGCGACTCCTGGCGGGCGGAGGAAGAGGAGAACTCGTCTTGACGATAACGATCTACAACTGGAACGACCCGCGGGGACGTGAGGCGGCAGGCGACCAGGTGTGGCCACACTTCCAAAAACGCCCGTTCTGTCAACTGCCTAGAACCGCGCCATCGACGGCTCTCACTCTGCTGCCTGCGTTCGGATCTTCTGGCTTCCCAGCGCAGCAGACAAGCTAGGCCGCCGTCACTCCGTGGGGCTTACCGACCCCTTCAACCGGAAGCCTCTGACCGTCGGCGCACAGCATCTGAGTGATCTGAGATTTCCGGATCTCAGTCCTCAGTTTCCGCCTGGGGTTCTACTCCGGCGTCGTTTTGGGGTGGATCGGCTACGAAGGTGCCCTTGTCGTGAACGGTGAGAATCAGGTCGCGGTCGCGTAGTTCCTGCGTGCCGCGCCGTACCGTCATGTACGCGATGCCGTATTCGTCCGCAAGTTCGCGTTCGGAGGGCAGTCGAGCGCCGGGCCGGAGGTCGCCGGCAGCGATCCGCGCCGCGATGTGGTCAGCGAACGCCATGTAGACGAGTTGCGGCCCCTGCGGATCGAACTTCGGAACCTCTGAACGATCACCCACACGACCAACGTAGAGCCCCGTTGACCTATATAAAGGCACTGGAGCTATGCATAGCTCTATGTAGCACGTACACTGCGCTGGCCGTCCGTCCGCCGAGTTCGCCTCGCTCCGGCGCCACTGGCCTTAGGGGATCCTGTGTGATGCCCAGCAGCGGTTGGCCGAGCGGCTCGCCCTGGCGGAGGCCGCCCGACCGAGGATCGCTCCGCATCCCAAGGTCATCGCACGTAAGGCCGGTCATGGTGGGCCGTCATGCCTGGAGACCTCGCATCGAGAGTCTCTCGTCAGCGGCTCGGACGAAGCGGGGTGCCCATGAACGGCGGACCCCTCACAGCGGGGGCCGTCGGCCGTCCGGACGGTGAGGACCGCGATGGCCATCATGGGATGGTCGAGCGCCTCCATGGCCAAGCGGTACCAGCACATGAGCGACGTCATCCGCAGCGACGTCGCGGAGCGCGTGGCGGGTCTCCTCTGGGAGCCGACCGAGGACCAGGACGACGACCCTGAAGGGGGTCAGGAGACGGCCTAGCGGCATCAACTGAGACTAGAACTGAGACTAGAAAGCGCAGAGGGCGGGACCGTCGGTCCCGCCCTCTAGACGTTTGGCCAGATGAACGGCCATCTGGGGTGGCGGTGGTGGTGGGATTCGAACCCACGGAAGCTTGCACTTCACACGCTTTCGAGGCGTGCGCCCTCGTCCACTAGGCGACACCACCGCGGGAGAGCCTACCTGACTCTGCGGCGCGTGAAGAACTCGATTAGCGGTTCGGCGCACTCGTCGGCCATCAGTTCGGCGATCACTTCGGGGCGGTGGTTGAGCCGCCGGTCGCGGACGACGTCCCACAGCGACCCGACCGCGCCGGCCTTTGGGTCGACGGCGCCGTAGACGACGCGGTCCAGGCGTGCCTGGACGGACGCGCCCGCGCACATCGTGCACGGCTCCAGCGTGACGACCAGTGTGCAGCCCGACAGGCGCCATGTGCCGAGGGTCGCTGCTGCCGTCCGCATCGCGATGATCTCCGCGTGGCCGGTCGGGTCGGCGGAGTGCTCGCGGTCGTTGCGGCCGGTACCGATCACCTCGCCGGACGCGTCCAGAACTACCGCACCGACCGGGATCTCCCCGGCCTCGGACGCCTTCCGCGCCTCCTGCAGCGCCAGCCGCATCGCCGGCGCGTATCGCGCGAGCACCGGGTCCTCGAAGCTCGGGGGGTGGCCGGGGTCAGTCACGGAGGCGGTCGAACTCTTCGCCGAAACCGGCCCGCTCGGCGACGGTGAGGAGGGCGTCGCCGGGGAGGGCGCGCTCGCCGAGGTCGGTGAGCTGCTCGGCGCCGAGGCCGAGGTCTTCCAGGAGGGCCGGGTCGCCGGCGGCGTCGCCGTCCGGGACCTCGCCGACGAGCTGCTGGAACAGCGCCCCGAGCCCGTCCTCCCGGACGGTGGACACGAACGCGCGCGGCTCGTCCTGCCCGTCCATGCGGACGACGGCGAACCAGTCGTCGTCCTGCTCGATCATCAGCAGCACCGGGTCGCCGTAGGACTCGACGGCGGCCTCCCGCATCAGGTCGGCGACGTCGTCGACGTGGTCCGCCTCGGCGAGCACGGCCTCGGTGCCGACCCAGCCCTGGGGGGTCTGCGCGAACACGGCGGCGAAGTAGGACACGTGCTCATTCTGACCCACGGGAACACCCCGGTCACAACCCTTTGCGCGGGTGTGGTTCCGGTACCGGCTGCCCGGCGAAGGTTGTGAATAAACTTCGGGTTTTGTCCGGTGGCGGACTGGCCGTCCTCCTTCCGCTCGCGTCCCGGGAGTCCGCATACTGCTCAGCGGCCCCGATCCGGGAGGAAACGCGATGAGCGCGGACGAACTCACCAGGCGCGGGTTTCTCGCCGGGACGGCGGGCGCCGCGGCGATCCTCGCGACGAGCGCGGCCGGCGGTTCGTCCGCCGAGGCCCATGCCGCCCAGCTCGTGGCGGCGAAACGGGCGCCCGTCGCGGAACTCCCCGACCCGGCGGAATCCGGCATCGACCACATCGTGGTCGTGATGATGGAGAACCGGTCCTTCGACCACTACATGGGCTGGCTCCCCGGTGCGGACGGTCGCCAGGCCGGCCTCACCTTCACCGACACCGCCGGCGACGCGCACGACACCCACCACCTGAAGGTGCCGTGGGGCTGCGGCTTCCAGGACCCGGACCACTCCTACACGGGCGGACGAACCGAGTACAACGACGGCAAATGCGACGGATGGCTGCGCGCCGGCGGCAACGACGTCTTCTCCATCGGCTACTACGAGGGTCCCGACCTGGGCTTCCACGGCCACGCCGCCCTCGACTGGACGGTCTGCGACCGCTACTTCCCGGCGATCATGTCGTCCACGTTCCCGAACCGGATCTTCCAGCACTCGGCCCAGACCGACCGGATCAACAACGCGCTGACGATCGCGGAGATCCCCACCATCTGGGACCGGCTGAAGGCCAAGGGCGTCTCCTGCCGCTACTACTTCAGCGACGTCCCGTTCACGGCGATCTGGGGGCTGCGCCACCTCGACATCAGCCGGCCCATCGGGGAGTTCCGCAGCGACGCCCGGAACGGCCGGCTGCCCGCGGTCAGCTTCGTCGAACCCGGCTTCCTCGGCGAGATCTTCCTGCCGGGCATGTCCGAGGACGAGCACCCGCTCGCCGACATCCGGTTCGGGCAGGCGTTCCTGAACGAGGTCTACACGGCGGTCGTCACGTCGCCGAACTGGCCGCGCACCCTCTTCGTGATCAACTACGACGAGTGGGGCGGGTTCTTCGACCACGTCCCGCCGCCGGCCGGCCCCGACCCGCGTCCCGACCTCGGCACCGGGCTGCGCGGCTTCCGCGTCCCCTGCCTGCTGATCTCCCCGCGGGCCCGGCGCGGCGCCGTCGCGCACGAGGTGTACGACCACACGTCCGTGCTGAAGGCCATCGAGTGGCGCTGGGACCTGGAGCCGCTGACCGTCCGGGACGCCGCCGCCCGCAACATCGCCGAGGTCCTCGACTTCACCGCCCCGCCCGACACCCGCGCACCCCGCTACGGCGCGAAGCGCCCGATCAGCCTCGGCTGCCTGGACCCGGCCCACAGCCACACCGGCGACGACTGGGCCGGCCTCAGCGACTACGCCCGCACCAGCGGCTTCCCCCGCCCCGCCTGACGACCCGCGGGCGGACGGCCTACGGGACGGTCTAAGGGGACGGCCTACGCGACGGCCCGGGGACGGCGTCTACGGGACGGCGTCGAGGGCGCGTTCGAAGGCCGGCGCGAAGCCGATGCGGCCGGCGATGCTGAGCAGCATCTCGTCCGGGTAGAGCTCCAGGTCGCCGGAGATGGCGCCGAGCTCCATCTCGTCCAGCCCCAGGTCGGCGAAGATCGACATGTCCCCGACGGGGAGGACCTGGTCGAGTTCCTCCTCGTCGGGGATCGGGATGTCCAGGTACTCCAGCACCTGCCCGGCGAGCGGCCAGTCGACCGACGCCGTGACGTCCGACAGGAACACCATGACGTCGTCGCCGAGCAGGCGGATCGCCACGAAGAAGTCGTCGCCGACCGACACCAGCCCGACCGTGCCGCCGAGGCTCGGCTGCTGGCGCAGGGCATGGATCATCCCCGCGAGGTCCTCGGTCAGCGCGACCGGGAGGATCTCGGCCTCCCAGCCCTCGTCTTCCCGATACACCACGACGGCGAAGTCCGCCGCGTCCACATCCGTCATTTCCACCCCACCGGCGCGTCTCCTGCCAGGGCATGGTCGCAGATGCGGCGCGCGCTCGCGTGCCCCACCGTCAAACTCGGCGCCGCGCCCCGAGCCGAATCCGGGAGGCAGCACCATGTACGGGTACCTGGCGCCACGAACCTATCCAACCCGCATCAATTGATGCGGAAAGTGCGGCGGCGCAGTTGCGCGTGGATCCGCGCCCGGCGGGACCGGTGCGGTGTCACCCGGGCGCGCAGCTCGCGGGCCTCCGCCAGTTCGCGCAGGAAGATCGCCCGGCGGCGCAGATGCTCGCGCACCTCCTCGGGGGAGATGTCGCCCTGCGGGCCCGGCCGCGGCGGGGCGTCCGCGGCTGTGACATCGGTCACCTCGGGCTGCGCGGGCGGGGGCGCGGTCTCGGCGGACGGGGCGGGAGCAGCGCTTTCGGGAGGCTCGGGAGGCCGGGGGGCGGCGGGTTCTGCGGGGGGCGCGGGCCCCCTCGGCTCGTGCTCGCTCTCGCTGTTCATACCGCCATACTGCCCAGCTCAGCGGCGTCCTATCCTAGATCGGCACGGTCCGGCCGGGCGGGCGGGTTGGGCTACGGTGACCCCATGCAGACCCTCGCCGTCGACCACCCCCTCGTCGCGCACAAGCTCACCACGCTGCGGGACGTCCGCACCGACTCCCCCACCTTCCGGCGCCTGGCGGACGAACTCGTCACCCTGCTCGCCTATGAGGCCACCCGCGACGTCCGGGTCGCGGACGCGACCGTCGCGACCCCGCTCGTCGAGGCGCGGGGCGTCCAGCTGGCGAGCCCGAAGCCGCTCGTCGTGCCGATCCTGCGCGCCGGCCTCGGGATGCTGGACGGCATGACGCGGCTGCTCCCCACCGCCGAGGTCGGCTTCCTCGGCATGATCCGGGACGAGGGCACCCTGCAGGCCCAGACGTACGCGACCCGGCTGCCGGACGACCTGTCGGGGCGCCAGTGCTACGTCCTCGACCCGATGCTCGCCACCGGCGGGACGCTCGCCGCCGCGATCCGGCTGCTGCTCGACCGCGGCGCCGACGACGTCACCGCGATCTGCCTGCTCGCCGCGCCGGAGGGGCTGAAATACCTGGAGCAGGCGTTCACCGACATCTCGGCGCCGGTCAAGGTGGTGACGGCCGCGATCGACTCCCACCTCAACGAGCAGGGCTTCATCATGCCCGGCCTCGGCGACGCGGGGGACCGCCTGTACGGCGTCGTCTGACCCCTGCCCCCGCGCCTCCCGCGGAGTGCACGTCACGGTCCCGCGACCTGCGGGTCACGGCCCGATACCGGACGTGACCTGCGATGTTCGTTCACGGCCGCAGGGGGTAACTAGCCCCTACGGAACGCCAGTGCGCGTTCCCCTCCGCCGTCCCGGCACAGGGGACCGTTTCGGACCGGGCGGCGCGAGCGAGTCTGGGGGAAACGTCATGGCTCACCAAGGGGACGATCTGCCGCGCTACGCCGCGATCGGCGAGCGGCTCATCGAGGAGTTCGACGGGGTGCACGGGGCCGACACGGTGGACCGGTGCGTCTCCGCCGCGCGCTACGGCGCCGAAGAGGTCACGGGGTCGGCGCCGCCCGACTTCGTGGAGCGCATCGCGCGCCGCCATCTGGAGGTGCTCGCGACCGTCGCGGCCGAGAAGCGCCGCAAGGCGAGCCGCTCCTCGCTGGACAACGCTCCCTAGACCGGACGCGCCACAGACCTTGCTTTGCCGGTAGGGCGGGCTGTGCGAAACTGAACCGGGGTCCGTGAGTCAACGCTCCGGGAGGCAGCCGTGCCCGCAAAGAAGTACATCACGTGGGCCGCGGTGGCCTTCGTGGCGTTCTACGTGATCAACCAGCCGGACGGCGCGGCCCAGTCGGTGGAGAACGCCGCCAACGGGATCGCCTCCGCCGCCGACTCCCTGGCCACCTTCGTCAACGCGCTCGCCTGAGGCCGGGATGAGGCTCGTCACTCCCGGCGACTCCGCGCCCGCGTCGGTCAACAAGTACCTCCTCCCGCACGAGAACCAGGTCATCACGGTGCGCCGGCATCCGGCCATCCTGATGGTCCCGGTCGGGCTCGTCCTCGGCGGTCTGATCATCGCGGGGGTGCTGAGCAACACCGTCGCCAGCGACGCCGGGACGGTCATCAGCTGGATCTGGTGGGGCTGGCTGATCCTGCTCGCCTGGTTCGTCTGGCGGGTCGCCGAGTGGTCCGTCGACTACTTCGTGATCACCAACCAGCGGATGCTGCTGACCACCGGCCTGATCACCCGCAAGGTCGCGATGATGCCGCTGGCCAAGGTCACCGACATGAGCTTCAAGCGGACGATCGCGGGCCGCATGCTCGGCTACGGCGAGTTCATCCTGGAGTCCGCCGGCCAGGACCAGGCGCTCACGAACGTCGACTACCTCCCCTACCCGGAGCAGTTGTACCTCGAAGTCTGCGAGATGATCTTCCCGAACAAGAACCCGGAACCCCCGGAGAAGACGCTCCCCCCGCCGCCGCCCCCGCGCAGGCCCCGGCGCACCGAGGACGTCCCCACCTCCCCCGGCCCCGACGCCGACCTCTGACCCGCCGCGCCCGCCCCCGGCGCGGGTGCTGGCCGGAAAGCGCGGTGGAGTGGTCAATATCGGCGGTGTCCGAGATCTCGGGCGCTCGGTCGGATAGCGTCTGCTGCGTGACAGACGTCGCGACCGCCGGACGTTCCACGGCACGGACCGGCGCGCCCACCGGGATCCGGCAGGGTGCGCGCGGCAGCCGGACGGGTCCGGCCGGACGGCGTCCCAGACCCCCGCTTCCTTGCTCTCGATGTGCGATAACGCGCAATGTGCAATCATGTCGGCACCCCAGTCGCCTGTTTACTTCCGCTAAGTGAGTCCACATGCCGGGTCCAGGCAATGTCGGAGAACGTGTCCGCAACCTGCGGCTGACCAGACGCTTGTCGCAGGCGCAGCTCGCCGGTCACGACCTCTCCGACAGCTATATCTCTTTGATCGAGTCGGGCAAGCGCACGCCGACGCCGACCGTCCTGCGGATGCTGGCCGAGCGCCTCGGCTGCACCCCGGAGTACCTCGCGGAGGGCGTCGAGCCGGAGCAGCGCGCCCACCTGGAGGTACGGGAGCGGCACGCCCACCTCGCGCTGCTGCGCGGCGACGCCGCCACCGCCGAGGCCGGGTTCGACGAGGTGATCGCGCGCAGTGACGACCCCGACCTGACGTCCCGGGCCCGCTGGGGCCGCGCCCGCGCCCTGGAGGAGCTGGGCCGGACCGACGCCGCCATCGCGCTGTTCGAGGAGCTGCGCGAGCAGGCCGAACGCGACCCGGGCCGGGCCAGCTGGCTGCCGCCGGTGATCGCGCTGGCCCGCTGCTACCACGCCGTCGGCGACCTGGGGCAGGCGATCGCGCTCGGCGAGCGGGCCGTGGCACGGCTCGAGCAGCTCGGGCTCGGCGTGGGCCACGAGTTCACCGAGGCCGGCCGGATCCTGCTCCTCGCCTACGTGGATCGCTCCGATCCCGCGCGCGCACACGAGCTCGGACGGCGCCTCCTGCACCCGGAGCAGTCCGCGGACGTCGATCTGGTGAGCGTCCACTACCAGCGGGCGAGCATGCGGGCGCTGGAAGAGGGCACCGTCGGCGACTCCCTGTACTTCGCCGATCAGGCCCTGGCGGCGCGTACCGACGCCAGTCCCGTGCAGAGCCGTGCGCGTCTCGCCCTGGCCGGGGCGAAGGCGCTGCTCAGGGGCGTCGTCCCGTTCTCGGCCATCGCGCCCCCGGGGGCGATGGCGCCGGCCGAGTTCGGGTTCGAGAACCCGCGGCCGGAGGGCACGCGCGAGGCCGCGCGAGAGGCCCTGGAGCTGCTGCGGGCGACCGATGACCTCGAAGGCGACGAGTCCACCGAGCGCACGATCGCCAAGGCGCGCGCACTCGTGCTCATGGGCGAGCTGGACGACGCCATCGCCACGCTGGAGCAGTTCCTCAACACCGGCATGGCCCTCGCCGCGCCGACCAGCAACCACTCCGTGACCCCGCAGCCCGGCGGCGACCTCGCCGTGCGGACGCAGAAGACCGTCCTGGCCCGGCTCGTCCTCGCGCGCGCACGCGTGGCCCAGGGCGACAACATGGCGGCCAAGGTCGTCCTGCGGGCCGCGTCCGAGCAGCTCACGACGCTGCCCGCGGGACGTCCGGCGGCGCACCTGTTCAGGGAACTGGGCGAACTGGACGAACTCGTCCAGGACATCGAAGGCGCGGCCGCCGCCTACCGCCAGGCCCTGCAGGCCGCCGGCCTCTCCGCGTCCCAGCTCACGTCCCCGCCGCCCGGCGCCCGCGCCCACTCCCTCCACGGCCCCCACGACGACCCCGGAGCCTGACTCCCGCGCCCGCGGGCGAGGACGAGGCGCCGGGTGCGCTGTGACGGACGTCCCCATCGGAGGGGAACAAAGCGGACCCGATCTTGCTTTAACCTAAACGTAGGATGACTGGTTGACCGGAGGTTCGAGGATGACGTTGCGCACGGCCCGGCGGTCCTCGCTGGTCGACCAGGTGATCGACCAGCTCAGGGACGAGATCGTCGGACGGAACTGGCCGGTCGGCGAGAAGATCCCGCCCGAGCCGGTACTGGCGGAGACGCTGGGGGTCGGGCGCAACACCGTCCGCGAGGCGGTCCGCGCCCTCACGCATGCGGGCCTGCTGGAGAGCCGGCAGGGCGACGGGACCTACGTCCGGGCGACGAGCGAGCTGTCCGGGGCCGTCCGGCGGCGCCTGGAGACGGCGGAGCTCGTCGAGACCCTGGAGGTCCGGCGCGGGCTGGAGGTCGAGGCCGCGAGGCTCGCCGCCACGCGCCGCACCGACGCCGACATCGCCGCCATCGCGGTCGCCCTCGCGCGCCGCGACGCCGCCTGGGCGGCCGGAGAGCACGCCGCGTTCGTCGAGGCCGACCTGGCCTTCCACACCGCCGTCGTCGAGGCCACGCACAACCGCGTCCTGACGGACCTGTACCGCGACTTCAGCGCCGCGCTGCGGGCCAGTATCGGCACCGCGGGCGCCCTGCTGGAGCACGCGGACGTCCCGCACGGCCCCATCGCCGCCGCCGTCGAGGCGGGCGACGCCGACGCGGCGAGCCGGGCCACGCACGCGTGTCTCGACCAGATCCTCGCCTCCACCGCGCCGGTCGCGCGTCCCGCCGAGCCCTGACCGGCCCCGATTCCCCTGTACAGCGAGGTGCCCGGCGTTCGGCGCCGGGGTCGATGACGTGATGAGCAAGGTGAGATGAGTACTTCTGCGACGACTCCGGTCTCCCGCGCGACGGCCGTCTGGTCGCTCGTCGGGCTGGTGCTGCTGACGGTCAACCTGCGGGCCGCGATCACCGGGATCGCCCCGGTGCTCGGCGAACTGCAGGACGCGTTCGGACTGTCGGGCGCCGAGGTCGGCGTCCTCACCACGCTGCCGGTGCTGTGCCTCGGCGCCTTCGCCGGCCTCGCGCCGGTGGTGGCGCGGCGGCTCGGCACCGAGACGGTCATCGCCGGGTCCCTCGTCATGATCACGGCGGGGATCGTGCTGCGCGTGGTGCAGTCGCCGGTGTCGCTGTTCGTTGGAACGGTCCTGGCGGGCGCCGGGATCGCGATGGGCAACGTCCTCATGCCGGCCGTGATCAAGCGCGCGTTCCCGTCCCGCATCGGCTCCCTCACCGGGCTCGCCATGATGCTCATGGCGACCAGCGGCGCCGTCGCGGCCGGGCTCGCGGTGCCGCTGGACGAGACCGGCGGGTGGCGGCTCGCCCTCGCCGTCTGGGCCGTCCCGTCGCTGGTCGCCGCCCTGGTGTGGGGGCCGCTCGCGCTCCGCGGCCGCCGCGCGCCGACCGCCCCCGTCACGGCGCCGCGCGGCGAGGGGTCCCTGCTGCGCTCCCGGGTCGCCTGGCACGTCGCCGTCTTCATGGGGCTGACGTCGCTGATGTTCTACGTCCTGATGTCGTGGCTGCCGGAGATCATGCAGGACGCCGGGTTCGCGCCCGCCGCCGCCGGGATGATGGTGTCGGTGATGCTGGTCGTCGGCATCCCGCTGGGCTTCATCGTCCCCGTGTTCGCGGCGCGGTTGCCCGACCAGCGCCCGCTGATCGTCGCCGTCGCGGTCACGATGGTGGTGGGCATCGGCGGGCTGCTGCTCGCCCCGTCCGCCGGCTGGGTGTGGGTGATCCTGCTCGGGCTCGGCACCGGCAGCGCGTTCCCGCTGGCGTACACGCTGCTCAGCCTGCGCGCGCCGAGCCCGTCCGTGGCGGCGGCGCTGTCCGGGATGGCGCAGACGGGCGGCTACCTCCTGGCCGCCACCGGCCCGCTCGCGGTCGGGGTGCTGCACGAGGCCACCGGCGGCTGGGACGTCCCCCTCGCCCTCCTGCTCGTGCTGGTCGTGCCGGAGGTGGTGTTCGGGCTGCTCGCGGCGCGCCCCGGGTTCGTCCGCCCGGCCCGCACGCGGACCCGTGCCGCCGAGCCGGCCCCCGCCCTGGCGCCCGCCCGTACGCGCTGATCAGGACATGTCGACGGCGTCCAGGTCCAGGACGCGCGCGTGCAGGACGAGTCGCTGGTGCAGCGCCGCCCGGAGCGCCCGGTGCAGGCCGTCCTCCAGGTAGAGCTCACCGCGCCACTGGACGACGTGCGGGAACAGATCGCCGTAGAACGTGGAGTCCTTCGAGAGCAGCGACTGCAGATCCATCTCGCGCTTGGTGCTCACGAGCTGGTCGAGGCGTACCTGGCGAGGCGGGATCTTGGCCCAGTCACGGGACGAGAGCCCGTGGTCGGGATAGGGCCTTCCATCACCCACCGCCTTGAAGATCACCCTTCGAGTCTACGGCGTGGCACTCCGCCCGGAGAAGGCAACGCAACAACACGTGTCACTCGAGTTGCCCCATTCGGTAAACCAGTTACATCCCAGCTCAACCCACCCGTCACTAACTTCCGCCCGCCCCGGCGCCCACTCCCGCGTCCGGCCCGGCGTCCGGCCTGGTGACGGGAACGACGGTCAGCAGATCCTCCAGACCGACGAAGTCCTGCGGGTTGGTGGTGTAAAGAGGCAGCCCCTCCGCGACGGCGACGGAGGCGATCATCAGGTCGGCGATCCGGCGCCGCGGTCTGCGGCCCGCCGCGACCACGGCCGCGCACACCCGCCCGTAGATCCGGGCGGCCTCGACGTCGAACGGAATCGGATCGAACTCGTTCTCCGTACGCTGCAGCACGTCCAGCCGCCGCTCGCGTCCTGGTCGGCGAGCCCTGTGCCACGCGGTGGCACGGGTGGGTTTGGGGATGCGAAAGGCCGGTGCCCGTTGTGGGCACCGGCCTCGGTGTGGCGGAGGATGCGAGATTCGAACTCGCGAGGGCGTGAACCCAACACGCTTTCCAAGCGTGCGCCCTAGGCCACTAGGCGAATCCTCCACGGGGAAGCCTACCGGTTCTCGGGCAGTGACCTGACACCAATTACGGCAGAGACCGGGATCGGGCCGTAGACGTGGGGGAACACGTCATCGCCGACGGGCTCGTAGCGGACGGGGACGTCCAGTTGGGGCACGTCTATGACCAGAAGGACGAGGTCCTCCCGCTCGATGCCGGTGTAGAAGCGGCCGAGGACGCCGTCCACCTGGGCCATGTCGGACGAGCAGTGGACGAAGCCCTCCTCGTCCAGCGTCCGGCCCAGCGTGGACATGGTGTACGACACACCGGCGGCGCGCGCGGATTCCCA
The DNA here is from genome assembly GCF_040643275.1 of Spirillospora sp. NPDC047418. NCBI lineage: Bacteria > Bacillati > Actinomycetota > Actinomycetes > Streptosporangiales > Thermomonosporaceae > Spirillospora > Spirillospora sp. NPDC047418. The sequence goes on along the minus strand of NZ_JBEYTW010000005.1, from coordinate 59,243 downwards.
GTGGGTTCGTTCGGCGATGTGCAGGAGCGTGTCCTGGGGTGCGGCGGGCATGGGGCGGAGACTACGCGGGAAGCGTGGCGATCCGGGGTCGGGGATGGCATAGACTCGGGGCAGACCCCTCGCATGGCGTCATCCTGTGAACCTCCCCAGGGCCGGAAGGCAGCAAGGATAAACAGGCTCTGGCGGGTGTGCGGGGGGTCCCTTTCGTTTGTGACGCTCTGCTTCTCCAGGAGGGCGGACCCCCGATGAGTCTGGCGCTGTACCGCAAGTACCGGCCTGCGACGTTCGCCGAGCTGAAGGGGCAGGAGCACGTCGCCGAGCCGCTGCAGCAGGCGCTGCGCAACGGCCGGATCAACCACGCGTACCTGTTCAGCGGTCCGCGCGGCTGCGGCAAGACGTCCAGCGCCCGGATCCTCGCCCGTTCGCTGAACTGCGAGAAGGGGCCGACGCCCGACCCGTGCGGCGAATGCGACTCGTGCGTCGCGCTCGGCCCGTCGGGGACCGGCCACATCGACGTGATCGAGATCGACGCCGCGTCCCACGGCGGTGTCGACGACGCCCGCGACCTGCGGGAACGCGCCTTCTTCGCGCCGGTGGCGGCGCGCTTCAAGGTGTACATCATCGACGAGGCGCACATGGTGACCCGCGAGGGCTTCAACGCGCTGCTGAAGCTCGTCGAGGAGCCGCCGCCGCACCTGAAGTTCGTGTTCGCGACCACCGAGCCCGAGAAGGTCATCGGGACGATCCGGTCCCGGACCCACCACTACCCCTTCCGGCTGATCCCGCCGGGCGTGCTGCAGGAGCTCGTCGAGGAGATCCTGCGGGCCGAGGACGTGCCCTACGAGACGTCCGCGCTGCCGCTGGCGGTGCGGGCCGGGGCGGGTTCCGCCCGCGACACGCTGTCCATCCTGGACCAGCTGCTCGCCGGGTCGGACGAGAAGGGCATCACCTACGCGCGGGCCGTCTCGCTGCTCGGATACACCGACTCGGCCCTGCTGGACGAGGTCATCGCCGCCTTCGCCGCCCGCGACGGCGCCGCCGTCTTCGCCGCCATCGACCGGGTGGTCGAGAGCGGCCAGGACCCGCGCCGGTTCACCGCCGACCTGCTGGAGCGCATCCGGGACCTGGTGATCCTGTCGAACGTCCCGGAGGCCGGCGGGACGGGGCTGCTGAACGTCCCGCCGGACGAGTTGGAGGCGATGCGGCGGCAGGCGTCCTCGATGGGGCCGGGCGAGCTGACCCGCGCCGCCGACCTGCTGCACACGGGCCTCACCGAGATGCGCGGCGCCACGTCCCCGCGGCTGCTGCTGGAGCTGATCTGCGCCCGCATCCTGCTGCCCGCGGCCTACGACGACGAGTCCTCGATGTTCGCCCGCCTCGACCGCCTCGAACGCCAGGCCTCCCAGGGCGGTTTTGCCTCCTCTTCTCAGGGTGGCGGCGCGTCCGCGGCGGTCAATCCCCCTGCCCCTGCTTCTGCCCCTGTCCCTGCTGAGCGGCCTTCCCCGGCGCCCGCCGTCGTCGAGCGTCCTGCCGCTCCGGAACGTCCCGTCGAGCCTCCGCCGTCCGCGCCCGCCGAGACGCGGCCGAGTCCCCCGCGTGCCGAGCCGACCCCCGCCCCGCGTGCCGAGCCGACCCCTGCCCCGCCCGCCTCCGCCGGCGGGGTGGACTTCGGGAGCGTTCAGCGGCTCTGGCCGGACGTCGTCGAGGCGGTCAAGCAGAAGAGCCGCGCCACCTGGATGACGATCATGTCCGGGGTGCAGCCGATATCGCTGGACGGCAAGGTCCTGACCTTGGGCTTCGACGCCGAGGGACGCCGCCTGGGGTTCGTGAACGGCGGCCGTGACACCGTCCTCCGCGAGGTCTTCAAGGAGCGCATGGGCGTCGACTGGCGCATCGAGACCGTCGTCGGAGGCGGTGGTGGCGGGGGCGGACGTCCCCCGAGCCAAGGCCCCGGCGGGGGCGGGCGGCCAGGTCCCGGCAGCAGCCCCGGCAACGGGTTCGGCTCCGCACAGTCCTCCGGTTTCGGATCGGGCGGCGGGCAACCCGCGTCGGGCGGGTTCGGCAGCGCGCCGGAGCCGCAGGCGGCGCAGCCCGCGTCCCAGCCGTCCCGCCCGAACCCCGTCCCCCGCCCCGCGAACGGCGAGAGCCGGGCCCGGCAGGCGGATCCGGGGCCGATGCACCCGCCGCCGGACGAGCCCCCGCCGCCGCCCGAACCCGCACCGGTGGACGAGAGCGACGAGGTCGACCCCGAAGGCGACGCGGACGCCGACGGCACCGAGGCCGAGATGAGCGGCATGGCCCTCATCCAGCGCGAACTCGGCGGCCAGGTCATCCGCGAGATCGACAACTCGAACTAGCGGGCGGCGGCCCGGCCCCCGGGCTCAGTGCCGGCTCAGTGGTGGCTGAGGACGTTGACCACTCGGCCGTTGGGGTCGCGGACGAAGAATCGCCGCACTCCCCACTCCTCGTCCTGGAGGGGATGCACGATCTCCGCACCCCTCTCGCGCATGGCCGCGAAGGCCGCGTCCACGTCGTCCACCTCGATGCTCATGTCGGGGACGACCGGCCCCGTCTTGTCCTCGGTCATGAAGCTGACCTGTGCCATGGGAGCGGACGGGGAGGCGACCGTCATGATCCAGCCCTGGTTCATGACCTCCTCGAAGCCCAGCAGCCCATAGAACTCCCGGTTCACCTCCACGGACTCCGTCTGGACGTTGGGCACGACACGGCGAATAGACATCGACTACTCCAAATCTGCATCTGACCACTGACGTCCATCGTCTCCGGCGAGCCCGCCGTCGTCTTGGACGGATGGCACCTGGGCAAGTCGGAGCCCTTACAGGTGTCGGATCACCTTCGCGGGGTTGCCGACGGCCACGACGTTGGGCGGGACGTCCTTGGTCACGACCGAGCCGGCGCCGATGACGCTGTTCGTGCCGATGGTGACGCCGGGCAGGACGATGGCGCCGCCGCCCAGCCACACGTTGTCCTCGATCACGATCGGCTCGGCCGCCTCCAGCTTGGCGCGCCGCTGCGCGGCGTCGAGCGGATGGGTCGGCGTGAGCAACTGGACGTTCGGGCCGATCTGCACGTCGCTGCCAATGGTGATGGGTGCGACGTCCAGGGCGGTCAATCCGTAGTTGGCGAACGTGCCGGAGCCGACGGTGATGTAGGAGCCGTAGTCGACGTACAGCGGCGGACGGATGTGCGCGTCCGCGGCGATCGAACCGAGCAGTTCCTCCAGGATCGGCCGCGCGGCCTCCTGGTCGGTGGCGTAGACCTCGCCGTACCGGTGGGCCAGGGCGATCGCGCGCTTGGAGGCCGCTTCCAGGGCGGGGTCGTCGGCGATGTAGAGGTCACCGGCCAGCATCCGTTCGCGGTTGCTCCGCGTGTCCCCGGCGAAGAAATCAGTCATCGAACACGACCCTAACCCCGGGACGCAGGCCCGCACGTGACCTCAGGGGGTCAGAGCCTGGCGGATGGACTGGGCGGCCTCCCGGTGCTCTGCGGCCGTGGACGCGTCGTCCGGCTCAAGGACGGCGGCGATCCCCTCGTGGGCCAGTGCCTCCGCGTACCGGTAGCCCAGTTTCGGCGCCAGCTCCAGGGCGAGGCGGTGCAGGCGCAGTGCCTCTTCCGGCATTCCCGCCAGACGGCAGGTCTCCGCGTATCCGTCGAGGAAGTGGATTTTCCAGTGCTGCTCGAACAACTCCTCAAGGAGCGTGAACGCCTGGCGGTGGGAGGCCAGGGCCTCCTCGTACCGGCCCATCCGGCGGAGCGCGACGCCCAGGCAGTTGAGGCACCACGCCTCGTTGTGCTTGTGCCCGTCCTCGCGGGAGGCCGCCAGCGCCTGCTCCAGGTGCTCCATGGCCTCGCCCGGCTCGTCACCGGCGATGGCCACGCCGAGGGTGATCCGGGCCGTCAGCGCCGGCGGCCATGCGGGGTCGGTGTGCGGGGCGTCCAGCACGGTGCGGGCCAGCCGCGCCGCCTCCTCGCGGTTCCCCAGTTGCAGCATCGCCCAGGCCTCGTACGCGGTCGCGTGGGCCGCGCCCATCGGGCAGCCGGCGTCCGCGTACAGCGCGCCGGCCAGCCGGAAGAGGTCGAGCGGCTCCTCGACGTTGCCCTCGTCCCAGCCCAGGTAGCCGCGGCGCATGGTCAGCTCGGCCGCGGAGCGGGTGTCCCCCGCCTGCGACACCAGCGGAGCCGCGGCCGTGTAGGCGGCGGTCGCCTCCGCCATCCGTCCCGCGTTGTAGCGGGCGAAGCCCAGGTCGCTGTGCGCCTCGGCCAGCCGCAGCGGGTCGTCCAGGCGCTGCGCGGCGGCCAGTGAGTGCTCGAACAGGACGTTGAGGTGGGTGGTCCCGCAGCGCCGCGCGAAGTACGCCCGCATGTACCGGGGCAGCTCGCACACGTGCGTGTCGGCTCCGGTGTGGACCGCCGCCCCGAAGACGGCCATCAGGTTGGCGTACTCCGCCGTGAACCAGGAGAGCGCCTGGTGCTTGCCGGTGAACTCCGGCAGCTCGGCCGGACGCCGCCCGGCGGAGACGTCCCGGACGGGGGACAGGTACGACATCGCGGAGTCGGCGGCGGCCGCCGCGTGCACGTAGTAGTCGAGCACCCGGCCCAGCGCCCGCTCCAGTTCCGCCGGGGCGTCGTGCTCCTCGGCGGCGCGGCGCGCGTGCTGGCGGACGAGGTCGTGCAGCCGGTAGCGGCCCGCCGCCGGCTGCTGGACGAGGTGCGCGTCGAGCAGGTCCTCCAGCATCGCCCGGGCGCGGCGCAACGGCAGGTCCCCGAGCGCCGCCGCCACGTACTCGTCGAACGTCGCGCCCGGCAGCAGGCCCAGCAGGCGGAAGAAGCGCTGCTGCACCCGGTCCAGCTGCCGGACGGACATCGCGAACGCCGTGTCGAACTCGCCGGCGCCCTCCGCCAGCCGCTCGACGAGGACGCCCACCGTCCAGCCCGGACGGTGCCGCAGCCGCGCCGCCGCCAGCCGCAGCGCCAGCGGCAGGCGGCCGCACAGCCGCAGCACCTCGGCGGCCGATTCGGGATCGCGGGCCAGCCGGCCGTCCGATCCGCCCGGGTCGCCGCTGGCGCGGGCCAGCAGCTCGGCGCTCTCCCCGGGGGTCAGGACGTCCAGCGACACCGGCGGCACCTCGTCCAGGCCGAGCAGCCGGTTCCGGCTGGTGATCAGCGCGACGGACGGTCCGGCGCCCGGCAGCAGCGGCCGGACCTGGTCGGCGTCCACGGCGTTGTCGAGCACCACGACCACCCGCCGGTGCGCCAGCTCCGACCGCCAGTAGGCGGCCAGCGGCTCGATGCCGCCCTCCTGCGGGATCTTCTCCGACGGGGCGCCGAGCGCCGCGAGCAGCGTCCGCAGCGCGGGATCGGGGCCGAGCGGCTCCCGCCCGGCGGTGAACCCGTGCAGGTCGACGTAGAGCTGGGCGTCGGGGTAGTCGGTGGTGAGCCGGTGCGCGGCGCGCACCGCCAGGCAGGTCTTGCCGACGCCCGCCATGCCGTCGACGGCGACGACCCGGTCGGTGCGGACGGCGGCGAGCACGGCGGCGAGTTCGGCTTCGCGTCCGGTGAAGTCGGGCACGTCACGCGGCAGGTCGTTGCGGGGCGGGGCCGGCGCGCCGGCGGGCGGCGCCGGCGGCTGGACCTGGCGGCTCGTCTTCGGCGGCGCCGGCAGCGGGTCGGCCGCCCGTTCCCACAGCGGACGCAGCGGGCGCGGGTCGCGCTTGACCAGCCGGCAGAGCGCGATCACCGCGGGCCAGGGCGGGACCGTCCGGCCGCTGAGGTAGCGCGAGAGCGAGGACGAGCTGAGGCCCGTGTCCCGCGCGAGCGCCCGGACGCCTCGCCCGGACACCTCCTGGAGCAGGCGCAGCCGGGACGCGAGTTCGTCCTGCGGGCCGGCGCCGTTCCGTGTCGGCTGTTGCGTGACCATCGTTCCTCCGCCTCGCCGTCCCACCCCGGCGGAAGTCCTCTGGGGCGCGTTGCCGCAGTTCAGAGCCGTTTCAAGTGTCCCAGAGTGTCCCACCGCCCTCGTCATGGTACGGCCGTCCGGCTGTGATGGGGACATGCCCCGAGGGAACGGGGCACCGGCCGCAAAGAGGGAGAGAAACCGAAATGCAGTCCCGTATGCAGAACCCCGCCGTCGTCCTGTCCAGCGCGATGCAGCCCATCCAGGAGATCTTCAAGGCGGTGCACTCCGGCGGAGTGGACGGGCAGACGCTCGAACTGGTGCACCTGCGCGTCAGCCAGATCAACGGCTGCAGCGCCTGCGTCGACGCCGGCGCCAAGACGTCCCGCAAGGCGGGCGTGAGCGACGAGCGGCTGGCCACGGTCGCCGCCTGGCGGGAGGCCCCGTACTTCTCCGACGAGGAGCGGGCGGCGCTCGCGCTGGCCGAGGCCGCGACGCGCCTGGCCGACCGCCCCGACGCGGTGAGCGACGAGATCTGGGACACCGCCGCCACCTACTTCGACGAGAAGCAGCTCGCCGCGATCGTCCTGATGATCGGCGTCACGAACCTGTTCAACCGGCTCAACGCCACCACCCGCCAGATCGCCGGCGCCTGGGGCTGACCCACCCCGGCAGCCCCCACCGACCCCCGCCAGACCCGACTCGCCGACCGGCGGACGCTAGGAGATTCCCAGCCATGAACGAGACGACGAAGAGCACCGAGACCACGAAGACCGCCACGTCCGCCACGTCCGCCGGCGGGAAGTTCGACGGGTTCACCGACGACGAGCGGGCCGCGATGAAGGAGCACGCCCAGGAGCTGAAGCGGGCGGCGCGCCGCGGCAAGGCCAAGGCGGACGGCGAGCGCGACGTCCTCGCCAAGATCGCCGAGATGGCGGACGCGGACCGGGTCCTCGCCGAGCGCCTGCACGAGATAGTCAAGGCCGTCGCGCCGGGCCTCACCCCGAAGACCTGGTACGGGATGCCCGCCTACGCCAAGGACGGCAAGGTGCTCTGCTTCTTCCAGAGCGCGGCGAAGTTCAAGGCCCGGTACGCGACCCTCGGCTTCAACGACGTGGCGGCCCTCGACGACGGCGCCATGTGGCCGGCCGCCTTCGCGCTGACGGCGCTGACCGACGACACCGAGGCCCGGATCAGCGAGCTCGTGCGGCGGGCGGCGAACTGACGATCTGGACGGCGTCCGCAGGCCGGGTTCCCGGGGTGATCCCCCGGGCGCCCGGCCCGGCCGTTTCCAGGGGGTTTGACGCGCGGCCGGCGTGGGACCACTCCTGCCAAGATCGTGACGGGCGTACTTACCGCATCATGGCGCGAACCCGTAGTCTCGGGGGACGGACGTCCGGTGGCTGGCGGAGCGCCAGAGAGAAGGCCCCCGGCGGGGGGCCGGAAAAGGGAGTGCACCGTGGAACCCGGTGGTCAGTTGAACATGCAGGAGCTGCTGCAGCAGGCGCAGGCCATGCAGGAGCAGCTCTTCAACGCGCAGCGCGAGCTCGCGGAGGCCGAGGTGAAGGGCACCGCCGGCGGCGGGCTCGTCACCGCGACGGTCAACGGGCAGGGCGAGGTCACGGGACTGTCGATCGACCCGAAGGCCATCGACCCCGACGACCCGGCCGACACCGCGGAGACCATCGCCGACCTCGTCCTCGCCGCGATCCGCGACGCCGCCCGCGAGGCACAGGAGCTCCAGCAGGAGAAGATGGGACCGCTCGCGCAGGGCCTCGGCGGGCTGCCGGGCGGCGGCGACCTTCCCGGCGGCTTCCCCGGCCTCGGCGGCGGCCCGGGCGGCGCCTGAGCCCACCGGCCTCGAACCCCGGGGCCCTTGAGCGCCGGGGCCCTGACCGCGCACGGCGCGCACGGCGTCCACGACGCACGGCGTCCACGACACACCAGGCGCACAGCACGCACGACTAGGAAAGGAGGGGTCCGTTGTACGAGGGGGTGGTTCAGAACCTCATCGACGAGCTGGGCAGGCTGCCCGGCGTCGGCCCCAAGAGCGCGCAGCGGATCGCCTTCCACCTGCTCGCCGCCGACCCGGCCGACGTCGAACGGCTCGGCAAGGCGCTCAAAGAGGTCAAGGACAAGGTCCGCTTCTGCAAGACGTGCGGGAACGTCGCGGAGGAAGAGGAGTGCCGGATCTGCCGGGACGCCCGCCGCGACCCGCACATCATCTGCGTCGTGGAGGAGTCCAAGGACGTCGTCGCGATCGAGAAGACCCGCGAGTTCCGCGGCACCTACCACGTCCTCGGCGGCGCGATCAGCCCGATCGAGGGCGTCGGCCCGGACGACCTGCGCATCCGCGAGCTGATGCAGCGGCTCGCGGACGGGACGGTCACGGAGCTGATCCTCGCCACCGACCCCAACCTGGAGGGCGAGGCCACCGCGACCTACCTCGCCCGGCTCGTGAAGCCCATGGGCCTTACCGTCACCCGTCTGGCCAGCGGCCTGCCGGTGGGTGGCGACCTCGAATACGCAGACGAGGTGACGCTGGGCCGCGCATTCGAAGGACGGAGGCTGCTCGATGTCTGACACCAACAGCCCGCAGGACTGGAACGCCCTCGCCGAGCGCGTGGCGTGCCATGTCGACAACTACCTGAACGGACTGGAGGCGGTCGCCCGCGGCGACGGCGGGACGCACACGATCCCGCTGCTCCTCCTCGAAGTGTCGCAGGTCATCCTGGCCGGCGCGCAGCTCGGCGCCAGCGCCGACGTCATCCTGCCCGACAACTGGGAGCCGGAGGTCGGCGACGACCCCGACCTGGACGCGATCCGGCAGGGCCTGTCCGAGCGCCTCGTCGCGCTGGACGAGTACGTCGAGGTCTTCGACCCGTACAAGGACGCCGAGACCACGTCGTACCGCCTGTCGGACGACCTGGTCGACGTCGCCAGCGACCTCGTCCACGGGCTGCGCCACTACAACCAGGACCGGCCGCTGGAGGCCCTCTGGTGGTGGCAGTACTCCTACTTCAACCACTGGGGCAACCACGCGGGCGCCGCCCTGCGCGCCCTGCACGCCTTCGTCGCGAACGCCCGCCTGGACGTCGCCCCGGAGACCGAGGCCGCACCCGCCTGACCGTGCGCCGTTCGGCGGGCTCGGACGGACGGCCGGGGCTATCCGTCCGAGGGGGAGGTCGCGGGCGCGTCCAAGCCCCACGCGACGAGTTCGGCCGCCTTCTCGGCGTCCGGTCCGAGCTGCTCGCCGGCCTGCGAGGCGTACTGCCCGAGGTCGCCGTCCCAGACCACGGTCGCCGTCCGGCCCCGGTAGGCGACGCGCAGCGCGGACTCGTCCGGCGGCGTCACCGACACCTGCGGGGCGCGCCGCCGCAGCGCCGCGTACAGCGAGTACAGCGGCCCCCTGCGGACGCGCGGCAGTTCATCGGACGCGGCCATCGGCTCTCCCATCGGCTCGGTCACCGCCGCGCACGCCCCGCCGGGATCACGGCGGGGGACGCGACGGCTCACCCGTGGACGAGATGAACCACGGCACCCCGCCGTTACGTAGACGCGTCGCCCCCCTCCCGGGTGGTCCGGGAATACCCGGGGATACGGCGGGAGTGGCGTGCGTGCGCCGGCTCGGCCGGGGGCCGCGGCGCGGGAGGCCGTCCGGGCGTCAGGCCACGCGGCCCCGGAAGGTGCCGGCGTTCTGGAAGGCGCCGTCCAGGACGCGGCCGACCTCGTCGAGCTTCTTGCGGACCTTCGCGACGCCGATGGCGCCGCCGGAGATGCCGGTCGTGGCGAGTCCCGCGTCGACGACGACGCTGCCGTCCTGCTGGGGGCGCAGGATGATGCGGTACTTGTAGTGGGTGGCGAAGGCGCCGAGGAGCATCGCCTTGGTGCGGCTGCCCTTCTCGATGATGCACTCGCCGGGGTTCTCCCAGGTGAAGCGGAAGCCCTCGGCCCCCAGCACCTGCTCCAGCACGGGACGGACCTGGTCGGGCGTGCCGGTCACATGGATCTTGACGGAATCGGCCATGATGTTCCTTCGTCGGGGGACTACCGGGGGTCCGCTCGCGACGGCGGGACGATGGCGTGCCGGCGCCTGCGCGCGGGATGTCGAGCAGTGAATCATAAGACTCCCGCGAGCGCCGCCGCGTTCACCGGGCCACAGTGGAGTTACCTGGTCGTAATCGATCGGCGGGCGCTCGGTAGACTCATCGATCGGAACGCCCGACCCCGATCCGAGGAGCGCCCACCCGTGGCTCTAATCGTGCAGAAGTACGGTGGCTCCTCCGTCGCCGACGCCGATGGCGTCAAGCGGGTCGCCCAGCGCATCGTCGCAACGAAGAAGGCGGGGAACGACGTGGTCGTCGTCGTCTCCGCCATGGGCGACACGACGGATGATCTCATCGATATGGCCAAGCAGGTCAGCCCCCTGCCGCCGGGCCGTGAGCTGGACATGCTGCTCACCGCCGGCGAGCGGATCTCGATGGCGCTGCTGGCGATGGCCATCGCGAACCTGGGCCACGAGGCCCGCTCGTTCACCGGCTCCCAGGCCGGCGTCATCACCGACGGCTCGCATGGGAAAGCCAAGATCATCGATGTGACGCCGGGGCGGATACGGACCGCGCTGGACGAGGGCTCGATCTGCATCGTCGCCGGTTTCCAGGGCGTCTCGCAGGGCACGAAGGACATCACCACGCTCGGCCGCGGCGGCTCCGACACCACGGCGGTCGCGCTCGCCGCCGCGCTGGACGGCGACGTCTGCGAGATCTACTCCGATGTCGACGGCGTGTTCACCGCGGACCCGCGCATCGTGCCCGCCGCGCACAAGATCCCGAAGATCTCCTACGAGGAGATGCTGGAGATGGCGGCGAACGGTGCGAAGATCCTGCACCTGCGCTGCGTGGAATACGCGCGCCGCTACAACATCCCGATCCATGTGCGGTCCTCGTTCAGTCAGAAGGAGGGCACGTGGGTCGTCGACAGCAGCGAGATCGAAGGACACGACATGGAGCAGGCGATCATCTCCGGCGTCGCGCACGACCGGAGCGAAGCCAAGATCACCGTGGTGGGGGTGCCCGACAAGGTCGGTGAGGCCGCCGCGATCTTCTCGGTGCTGTCCGACGCCGAGATCAATATCGACATGATCGTGCAGAACGTGTCGGCGGCGTCCACCGGGCGGACCGACATCTCGTTCACGCTGCCGTCCACCGACGGGCAGACCGCGCTGACCGCGCTGAACAAGCTGAAGGGCCGCATCGGCTTCGAGTCGCTGCGCTACGACGACCGCATCGGCAAGGTGTCGCTGATCGGTGCCGGCATGCGCTCGCACCCGGGCGTCACCGCCAAGCTGTTCAGCGCCATCGCGGAGGCCGGCGTGAACATCGAGATGATCTCCACGTCGGAGATCCGGATCTCGGTCGTCGTCGCCCAGGACGACGTCGACACCGCGGTCGCCTCCGCGCACCACGCGTTCGACCTCGACTCCGACCAGGTCGAGGCCGTCGTCTACGGCGGCACCGGCCGCTGACCTGCCACGAGGAGCCGCGCCGTCCCGGGACGCCCCCGGAGCCGGCGCGGCTCTTCGCATGCGCGCGGTGCCCTCCGGAGCCGGCGCGGCTCCCCGTATGCGCGCGGTGCCCCCGCGATCGTCATCGGCGCGGACGTCGGTATGGGGGTGTTCGCGGGCGGTGGTGCGCTTTTGGGAACCGGTCGTGCGCGGCGGTAGTTCTGTGGGTGTGAGTGCGACGATGGGCTCCGCCTTGCCGACCCTCGCGGTCGTCGGCGCGACCGGGGCGGTCGGTGCGGTGATGCTCGACCTGCTGTCCACCCGCAGGGACGCGTACGGGGAGATCCGGCTCGCCGGGTCGGCGCGGTCCGCCGGACGCGTGCTCCGGGTGCGCGGCGAGCCCGCCGAGGCGGTGCCGCTCGCGCCGGAGGTCTTCGCGGGCGCCGACGTCGCGGTGTTCGCGGTGCCGGACGGGGTGGCCGCCGAGTGGGCGCCGGTCGCGGTCCGGCACGGCGCCGTGGCGGTGGACGGGTCGCGCGCGTTCCGGGGCGCCCCGGACGTTCCGCTCGTCGTCCCGGAGGTGAACCCCGAGCGGGTGCGCGACCGTCCGCGCGGCATCGTCGCGGGCCCCGGCTGCGCGACGCTTTCGATGATCGTGGCGATCGGCGCGCTGCACGCGCGGTACGGGCTGCGGGAGCTGGTGATCGCGTCCTACCAGGCGGCCTCCAGTGCGGGCCGGCACGGCATCGACACCCTGTACGCGCAGCTGGAGAAGGTCGGCGGCGACCGGGCGCTCGGCAACCGGGCCGGCGACGTCCGCGGCGCGGTCGGCGACCTCGGCCCGTTCCCGGCGCCGCTCGCGCTGAACGTCGTGCCCTGGTCGGGGACGCGGGAGGACGGCGGCTGGACGTCCGACGAGCGCGGCCTGCGCGACGAGACCCGCCGGATCCTCGGCCTGCCCGAACTGAAGGTGTCGGCGACCTGCGTCCGCGTGCCCGTGGTCACCGGGCATTCGATGGCCGTGCACGCCGTGTTCGGCGAGCGCACCGACCAGCGGGAGGCGCAGGGGATCCTCGCCCGCTCGCCCGGCGTGGTCCTGTGCGACAACCCGGAGACCTACGAGTTCCCGACGCCCGCCGATGTCGCCGGCACCGACCCGACGTGGGCGGGCCGCGTCCGCCGCTCGCTCGACGACCCGCGCGCCCTCGACCTGTTCCTGTCCGGCGACAACCTCCGCAAGGGCGCCGCGCTGAACACCGCGCAGATAGCCGAACTGGTCGCCGCCGAACTGACCGCCTGACCCCGGACGGCGGCCCGCCCGCGCGAGCGGGGCGTCGCACCGGGGACCTAAAGTGGCATGCGTGACCGAGACGAAGGCCGTGAAGTCCGAGCAGACGCGGGCCGCGATCGTCGAGACGGCGCTGCGCCTGTTCCGGGAGCGCGGATACGAGGCGACGACCATGCGGGCGATCGCGAAGGAGGCGGGCGTCTCGGTCGGCAACGCCTACTACTACTTCGGGTCCAAGGAAGAGCTGATCCAGGCCTACTACGACGAGCTGCAGGACGAGCACGTCGCCGCCTGCCGGGCCGTCCTCGACACCGAGCGGGAGTTCGCGCCGCGGCTGCTCGGCGTCCTGAAGGCCCGGGTCGACACGATGGTCCCCTACCACGAGTTCGCGGGGAAGTTCTTCAAGTTCGCCGCCGAGCCGACCAGCCCGCTCAACCCGTTCAGCGCCGAGTCGGGCCCGGCCCGCGACTCGGCGGTCGCGATCTACCGCGAGGTCGTCGAGGGCTCCGACCTGAAGATCGACAGGGAGTTCCGGGCGGAGCTGCCCGAGCTGCTGTGGATCTACTCGATGGGCATCGTCCTGTACTGGGTGCACGACGACTCGCCGGGCTGCCGCAAGACGTACCTCCTCGTCGAGCGGACGGTCCCGCTGGTGAACCGCATGGTGTCGATGTCGCGCCTGCCGGGCTTCAAGTCGGTGACGCGGGAACTGGTGGGGATCATCCGCGAAGTCCGCGCCTGAGCCCCGCGCGACCCCGTGCTTGTGCGCCGGGTCAGCGGAAGGTGATGTCCCAGTGGTCCTTCTCGCGGGCGAAGACGGTGCCGTCCGGTGCGCGGTAGAGGCGGGCCCCGTCGCCGCGCGTGCCGGTGGACGGGTAGCGCTTGATCGCCGCGTCCACGCAGCGGCTGGGGGAGATGTCGAGTTTGTAGCCGTTCGCATGGCTGTAGGTGCCCGGTGCGTGCCCGCGCTCGGTGCCGCCGGTGACGGTGATCTTGCAGCCGCTCGATTCCGCGAAGTCGATCAGGCCCTTGACCGTCCCCCAGCGGACGCCCTTGAACGACGTGCAGGTCCGGATCGTCCGGTCGGAGCAGCCTCCGGTCGAACGCCACCGGATTCCGCCGCCGCGCAGCGCGGACTCCGCGAACCGCTGCTCCAGCCGCAGCGACGCGGGCAGGTCCGGCAGCTCCGGTAGCTTCTTCGGTAGCGCCTCCTGGGCCGGTGTCGCGGGTTCGGCGTCCGGCGACATCGGCGGACGGGTGAGGGGCGAGGCCACCGCTGACGGGTCCTGCGCCGGCGCGAAGGGCACGTTGTCGGCGGGGCTCTCGCCGGCCGACGGGGCCGCCACTGCCGGGCGGGGAGTCTGTGCGGGCGGTGGGCTCGCGTGCGCCGAGGTGAGGCGGACGTCATGGGTGGTTGCGGAGGCCGGGAGCGGGGTGAAGGTCGTCGCCGCGACGGCCAAGGCCGTGACCACGCCGGTCACCCGGAAGGCCACGTGGTGCGGGCTCGGTATTCGGTCGCCGAAAGCGCGTTCGGCGTACGTATGGGCGTGCCGGACGAGCGCACGGGCGTGCCGAAGACGTGTCATCTGGGTCCCCCCGATCGGTGCTCTTCGATTACCGGGGGGTAGGCCGGCCGTCATGATCAACGGCCGACCCGAGGATGCCCAAGGTTCGATCTTGTAAACGCGGGGGACGGACGCCGCCGGCGCCCGTCCCCCGAAAGATCACGACATACCGAGATGCTTGCGGGCGAAGTTCATTTCCGCGGCCATCTGCGTGATCCGCTCCTCGACGACGAGGGAGCCGTGCCCCGCGTCGTACCGGTAGACCTCGTGCGGGAGGCCCAGCCCGGCCAGCCGGCCGAGGTAGTTGTCGATCTGCCGGATCGGGCAGCGCGGGTCGTTCTCCCCGGCCAGGACCAGCACCGGCGCCTTGACCGCGTCGACGTAGGTGATCGGGGACGAGGCGCGGTAGCGGTCCGGGACCTCGTCCGGCGAGCCGCCGAACAGCGAGCGGTCGAACGCCTGCAGGCCCTCCATCTCGTCCTCGTACGCGGCGACGTAGTCGGCGACGGGGACGGCGGCGACGGCGACGCTCCAGTCGTCCGGCTGCGTGCCGATGCCGAGCAGGGTGAGGAAGCCGCCCCACGATCCGCCCGTCAGCACGAGCCGGGCCGGGTCGGCGAGCCCCGACGCGACGGCCCAGTCGCGGACGGCCTTGATGTCCTCCAGTTCGGTGAGCCCGACGCGGCCCTCGATGGCGTCCCGCCATTCCGAGCCGTAACCGGTGGAGCCCCGGTAGTTGACGCGGACGACCGCGAACCCGTGGTCGACCCAGGCGGCGGCGGTCGGCACGAACGAGTCGTCGTCCTGCGCGGTCGGCCCCCCGTGGACGTCGAACACGGTCGGGTATGGGCGGTCGCCGTCCGGCTTGCTGACCAGCGCGTGGATGCGGCCGCCGGGGCCGTCCACCCACACGTCCTCGACCGGGACGGACGGCGGCGCCGCCGGGCCGGGCGGGGTGAGCACGACCGCGCCGGACGTGGAGCGGATCACCGGCGGCTCGGCGGCGGACGACCACGAGAACTCGACCGTCCCGTCCGGCCGGACACCGGCGCCGCCGATCACCCCGCGCGGGGTGTCGATCCTGGTCAGGGAGCCCGATTCCAGGTCGTACCGGTACAGCTCGTCGCGCGCCTCGTGCGAGTGGGAGATCAGCAGCGCGGTCCCGTCCGGGTACCAGTCGGCGCCGATCTCGCCGGGCAGGTCGAGGACGATCTCCCGCTCGGTCCCGGCGACCGGGTCCCAGACGAGCATCTCGTCGCGGCCGCGCCGCTCATGGTTGACGAGCAGCCGTGCATCGCCATCGACCGGGGCGAATCCGGAGCCGTAGACGCCCTTGCCCGGCCCGTCCCACAGGTCGGCGACCGTGGACCCGTCGGGGCGCAGCACGCGCAGCGCCATGTGCCGGCTGTCGCCGTGCTCACTGTGGCCTATCGCGACGAGGGTTTCGTCGCGGGAGAGGGCGGCGACGTGCGCGTCCTCCGCGTGGTGGTAGAGGACCTCTGGCTCGACCCCGGGACGGCACAGGTGAATGGTGTTGCCCTGGTCGGTCGTCCGTCCGACGACCGCGAGACCACTGCGGCCCAGGGACAGCCCGGATGGGTACGACGGCTCCAGCCCGGGCACGGCCGGTTCGCTCTCCGTCCCTTCGCCTGTGAAGGGGATGCGGTTCCATACGCCGAACTCGTCGCCGTCGGTGTCCGCGAACCACCACAGCCATTCGCCGGACGGGTCGACGGTCCCCATCCACGTCCCGTTGGGACGATCGGTCATCTGGCGTTGCGCACCGGTTTCCCGGTCCCACGCGTAGATCTCCCACGTCCCGGTCACGTTCGACCGGTAGATGCTGCGGTTGGGGGCGTCACGCGCCCATCGGGGCAGGCTCATCCGGGCGGCCCGGAAACGCGCCTTCCAGCGCTCGTCGTCGACCATGCACCCAGTATCCCGACCGCGTGCGGTGGTCAGGGCGCGCTGTGGTCAGGGCGCGCAGGAGCAGGGCGGGCCGTGGTCAGGGCGTGCGGCCGTCAGGGCGTGGTGAGGCGGCCGAGGAGCTGGTCGATCGCGGCGCGGACCTGCCGGTCCATGGCGCGCGCGAACCCCGCCTCGACCGTGACCTGCGCGCCGGGCCGCAGCCGCGCGAGGGTCTCGGTGAGTTCGCCGAGGTCGTGGTCGTCGATGCGCTGCACGACGTGCGTGGTGATCAGCCGGACGAACATGGCGGCCAGGTCGTCCATGCTGCGCTGGAGCTCCATGCCCGCCGACAGCACCGCGTCCAGCGGCACCCCGGCGCGGACGAGCGTCACGGTCGCCTCCAGCTGGCGGCGGCTCCAGTGCGTGATGAGGTCGCCGTCGACCTCGATGTGGCCGAGTTCGATGGCCCGCGCGATGGATTCGGGGCCGATCTCGCCGGGGAACAGCGCCGCCGCCTCGTCCAGCGTCATCGTGACGGGGACCTCGTTCGACCACGGCGTCGTCACCGCCTTCTCGACGCCGAGGAGGGCGCCGATGTCGCGGCCCTGCTCCCACGCCGACAGCAGTTCCCGGATGCCCTCCAGGGTGTGCCCGCGCTCCAGCAGGTTCCCGATCATGCGGAGGCGGGCGAGGTGGTCCTCGGTGTAGAGGCCGATGCGCCCCTCGCGGCGGGGCGGCGGCAGCAGCTTGCGTTCCTGGTAGTAGCGCAGCGTCCGGACGGGGACGCCCGCCGCCGAGGCGAGTTCACCGATCCGGTACTCGCGTTCCCCGCCCTCGGGACGGTCCCTCGCCGGCTCTTCGCTCACGGGCGTCAGCATAGTTCGCGGCCGGACCCGGTCACACCGTGCACCGTCCGGTAGCGGAACGGGACCGGGGCCGCGAACGTCGGACCTGCGTCGCCGTCACCGTTCACAGAGTCGGCATTCACAGGAAGGCCCCCCATGGCCAAGACCCGTCCCGTCGCACTCGCGTTGGCCGCCCTGATCGCCGCGTTCGGGCTGACCGCGTGCGGCCAGGACAGATGGTGCGAGCACGACGCCACCGACACCAAGGTCAGCGACCGCTTCTGCAAGAACGGCACGCCGGGGTACGAGTGGGAGCCGGACGGCGACCACAAGACGAAGCACAAGAAGACGAAGCACAAGACGTCCAGGACCAAGTCGCACCACTGAGGGCCAGGTCGCGCTTGGTGGCAAGGTCGTGCTTGAGGGCCAAGTCGGCTTGAGCGCTAAGGGGCCCGCCGGACGGTCCTGACCCGGCGTTGCCGGCGCTGGGGCCTGTCGTTCCCGGACCGGGCCGACTGGGCGGCCTGGGCCGCCGCCTCGGCGGCGAGGAGCTCGCGGAGCGAACGGGGAAGGATGTCCTCGCGTCGCTCGATGAACGGTGAACGCATCGGATTCTCCCTGGGTGGATGGCTTGGTACGGGAGGGTCAGGCGGCCGTATGGGCGGAGGGGTAGGCGGCGGCCACGGTGTCGAGCGCCCAGCGCATCCGGGCGCGGTAGGTCTCCGGGTGGTCGCCCGCCTCCTGCGCCACACCGGCGAGGCAGGCGGAGCTGTCGCCGCCGCAGGCGCCGATCCGGTCGTCGATCGCCGCGCGGACCTGCTCGGCGGAGGGCCGGTCGGACTCCTGCAGCCCGCTGCAGAACAGGATCTCGGCCAGGTCGGAGGCGGTCATCGAGGTGAGGGTCGGCGTGTTCGCCATCGTGTGCCTTCTTCCCGCTGAGGGGCCTCGTCCCCCTGCTGCCAGATACGACTCTGCCCGCCGGGCGAAGTAATCGCCATAGGGGAAAACCCCTAATCGCGGTGGAGCAATCCCCCGACCGACCTGTTCTGTTGCGCGAACCCCTCCGCGAGCGCCGCCTGGAAGGCGCGCACGGCGGGGTGTTCACCGCCGCCCTGGCGGGACGCGGTGGACAGCCGGCGTATCCGCTGCTCCGCCGCCAGCCGGACGACCGGGACCGTCGGCGGACGCCCCGCCCACACCAGGCCGGGCAGCAGCGCGGCGGCGTGGCCCCGCTCCACCAGCCGCAGGTGGAGCAGCAGGTCGGTGGACTCGAACCGGACGTCCGGTTCGAACCCGGCCTCGCGGCACAGCCTCGTCGCCCACTGCCGGGACGCCGTCCCCACGGGCTCCATGACCCACGGGACGCGGGCCAAACCACGCAGGCCGGTGCCGGCCGCCGCGCCGCCGGGGACCGCGAGTGCGATCTCGTCCTCGCCCAGCTCGGCGTACTCGACGCCCGCCGGGCGCGGCCCCGGCTCTCCCGGATACTCCTCGGTGATGACCAGGTCGAAGTCGCGGGCGAGCAGGGCGGGCAGCGCGCTCTCCGGTTCCCGCTGGGTGATCTCGATCCGCAGCCGCGGGTGGGCGTCGCGGAGCAGGCTGAGGGCGTCCGGGACGAGCGCGAGCGCGGCGGTCTGGAACGCGGCGACCCGCAGCACGCCCGTGATGCCCTCCAGCGACGCGGCGAGGTCGGCCTCGGCGCGCTCGAGCCGCTCCAGCACCGCCTCGGTGTGCGCGACGAGGATCTCGGCCTGCGCGGTCAGCCGCACGCGCCGTCCCACCGGCTCCAGCAGCGGGACCCCGACCTCCTTCTCCAGGACGGACAGTTGCTGCGAGATCGACGAAGGGCTGTAGGAGAGGGCCTCGGCGACGGCGGCGAGCGTCCCGCGGTGCTTCAGTTCGCGCAGCAGGCGCAGCCGGTGGAGATCGAGCATGCCTGGCCCCTCCAATCAACGGTTCTGCTGACGGTTATCGCTCGGAAACATTCGCTGGACCGACCATAGGACGCTACGGAAACGTATCGTCCATGGTCAACGCCCCCGCCGCCTGGTTCAGCCGCCCCGCCGCCCGCGCCTGGACGGGCCCTCCCGCGCCCGCCGCTGAAGTCGCCGCCTTCCACTGGACGCTCCCCGGATACGCCCCGACGCCGCTCGTAGAGGTGCCGCCGGCGGCCGTCGGACTCGGCGTCCGGCGCGTCTTCGTCAAGGACGAGTCGTCGCGGCTCGGGCTTCCCGCCTTCAAGATCCTCGGCGCCTCGTGGGGGATCTACCGGGCGCTCTGCGACAAATACGGTCTGCCGGCCGTCCCACTGTCCCGGCTGCGCGCCGAACTGGCCCGGGACCTGGGCCGGGACCTGGGCCCGGTTCGGCTGATCACGGCGACGGACGGCAACCACGGCCGCGCGGTCGCCGCGATGGCCCGCCTGCTCGGCCTGGCCGCCGACGTCTACGTCCCGTACGGCGTCCACCCCGCCGCCATGGCCGCGATCAAGGCGGAGGGCGCCGGCCTGACCGAGGTCCCCGGGCCCTACGACGAAGCGGTGCGGCGCGCGGCGGATACCGCGGCCTCCGCCCCCGGGGCACTCCTCGTCCAAGACACGGCATGGCCCGGCTATGAACGCGTTCCCCAGTGGATCGTGGAGGGCTACTCCACCCTCTTCACCGAAATCGACGAACAGTTGGCCACCCTGGGCGCCGCCCCAGCGGGCCTGGTGTCCGTTCCCGTGGGAGTGGGTTCATTGGCACAGGCAGCCGTGGCCCACTACAGGTCAGGCCCGGCCAGACCCACTGTGCTCTCCGTGGAACCCGACGCGGCTGCCTGCATCCTGGCGAGCCTCCACCAGGACGAACCGGTGACCGTCGAGACGGGCTCGACCACCATGGCGGGCCTCAACTGCACCACCCCGTCCACCCTTGCGTGGCCCGTCCTACGTGCCGGCCTGGACGCGGCCGTGACGATAACCGACGCAGAATCGGCCCAAGCCGCGCGAGACCTGTCCGCCGTCGGCATCTCCGCGGGCCCCTGCGGCGCGGCCTCCTTGGCCGGCACCCGCACCGCCCTGACGTACCGCCGCGCACTGGCCCCCGAGCACGGCGACACGATCGTCCTCCTGAACACGGAAGGCCAGGCGGCCAACCCGTCCCTCCCCTGACTGGCCCGAGCACTGTTGGCCGGATTGTCGGGCGTGGAAAGATCTGCCCACGCATCGCGAGCGTCCCGTCCCGTTCCGCCCCGGAGCAGGAGGCCGCCGCGACGTCGGCAACGCGTGCGTGGGCGTTGGAGCATTTGCGGCGCCCTCTGTCGTTGAGCGAGTTGGCAAGGCACGTGCCTTACAGCCCCGATTGTTAAGGTGAGCGCGATGGGCGACGAGGACCGCGAGTACCGGGTCGAGGAGCTGGCGGACGCGGCGGGGGTCCCGGTCCGGACGCTGCGCTACTACCAGGAGCGGCGGCTGCTGCCCGCGCCCCGGCGGCAGGGGAGGGTCGCCCTCTACAACGCGTCCCATCTCGGCCGGCTGCGCCTGATCGCCGAGCTGCTCGACCGCGGCCACCGGCTGGACGGCATCGAGGAGCTGATCGCCGCCGCCGACGAGGGGCGCGACGTCACCGAGCTGCTCGGCTACGAGTGGGCCGCCGCCACGCCCTGGGCGGAGCGGGAGTCGGCCGAGATGAGCCTGGCGGAGCTGGCCGCGGTGTTCGACGGCCGGCTCACCCCGGAGATCCTCGCGGAGGCGGCCGAGCTGGGGTACGTCGAGGTGGCCGGGGACCGGGTCGTGATCGCCAGCCCGCGGCTGTTCGACGCGGCGGTCCAGCTGGCCCGCGCCGGGATCCCGCTGCGCTCGATCCTCGCGATGAGCTGGGAGCTGGAGGCCGCCTTCGACCGGATGGCGTTCGGCTTCGTCCAGCTGGTCCGCGGGCAGCTGCCGGACCGCCCCGCCGGCGACCCGACCCCCGAGGAGCTGGACCGGCTGGCCGCGCTGGTGGGGCGGCTGCGGCCGCTCGCCAGGACGGTCGCCGACGAGCATTTCGCCCGCGCGATGGACCGCCGCCTCACCAAGGACATTTCGGAGATCAAGGAGCGAATCCGGCCTACGCACCGGTAACATACCCCTACCGCATCCCCGCGGGATTGGTTACTCTCGGCCGACAATCCCAGTCCGGACTGGGAACGAGTTCGCGAGGGGGCAACACGGTGGCAGGGACGAACGACGGCCGCGTGGCAGTGGTGACGGGCGCCGCCCGCGGGCTCGGCGCGCTGCTCGCCCGCGGCCTGGCCGGTCGCGGCATGCGGGTCGCGCTGCTCGGCCTGGAGCCGGACGAACTCGCCGAGACCGCCGCCGCCTGCGGCCCGGACGCCCGGCACTGGGAGGTCGACGTCACCGACGACGCGGCCCTCGCCCGGGTCGCGGCGGAGATCAAGAGCGTCTACGGGCGGATCGACATCGTGATCGCGAACGCGGGCATCGCCACCGGCGGCCCCGTCGAGTACTCCGACCCGCGCACGTTCAACCGGGTCATCGAGGTGAACCTGCTGGGCAGCGTCGCCACCGCCCGCGCGTTCCTGCCCGCGCTCCGCGAGAGCAAGGGCTACTTCTTCCAGGTCGCGTCGCTCGCCGCGCTGTGCCCGGCGCCGATGATGGCCGCCTACTGCGCCAGCAAGTCGGGCGTCGAGGCGTTCGCGCACAGCCTGCGCGCCGAGGTCGCCCACCACGGCGTCGGCGTGGGCATCGGCTACCTGAGCTGGACCGACACCGACATGGTCCGGGGCGCCGACCAGGACGCCGCGCTCGCGGAGATGCGGGCGAAGCTTCCGTTCCCGACCAACCGCACCTATCCGCTGGAACCGACGGTCGATCGGCTGGTGGCCGGGATCCTGCGCCGCCGCGCGCACGTGTACGGGCAGCGCTGGCTGCCGTTCCTGCAGGCCGTGCGCGGCTTCGTGCCCGCGACCGTGACCCGGCACGCGCGCCGGCACCTCGCCGGCGCCGAGTCCCAGTGGCTCGCCGGCGGCGCGGACACCCGCCTCGTCGGCGCGGGCGGTGCCGCCAACGAGACCCGGAACGTCCAGTGAAGCCGGACCTGTACCGGTTCCTCGCCGACCGCATCGACGAGATCACCGCGGAGACGGCCGGCGAGATCGCCGCCCGCGTCCCCGCGTACACCCACCTGCGGCCCGCCGAGATCGCCAACCTCGTCGCGGAGGCCATCGCCGTCTACGCGGGGGCGCGCGAGCCGCGCGCCGTCCTGCCGGTGTTCCGCGCGCTCGGCGCGAGCGAGGCGTGCGCCGGGCACGACGCCCGGCTGTTCGAGTCGGCGCTGCGCACCGGCGCCCGCGTCCTCGTCCGCCGGACGGCCGCCGCCGCGGCCCGCCTCTACCCGCCGACGGCCGAGTTCATCGCCGTGATGGAGACCGCGTTCACCGCCGAGACCGCGATCGTCGGCGCCGCCGTAGACGGCCACCGCCGCGCGACACGCCCCGCCGTGGCCCGCCGCCTCCACCCCCTACTCACCGACAACTAGCCCCGCACCCCGTTGACCTGCGGCGTGTTGTTGTTATGAGCACGTCGAAAACAACAACACGCCGCAGATCAACGACGTGGCGGCCCGGTTAGCGTTGCTGGACGGCCCTCTCGTTGGGGACGCAGTGCGTCATCTTCAGGCCGGTTACGTCCCGGGGGCCGTTCTTGCCGAGGTTCGCGCGGCGCCGCCTGTCCTCGTCGGTGAGGTCCTGATCGGGGAGCGGATCCAGGTGCTCGACGTCGTCCGGCCCGATGCCGAGGCCCTCGCCGACGCGCAGCCCGAGGTCGTCCTCGACGAGCAGGAGGTGCCACACCATCCGCTCCTGGACGGGACGCGCCGCCTGGGAGATGTTGTCGACGAAATTGCGGACGAGGTCGTCGCGCTCCCAATCCTCCATGAGGCAGTAGCGCTGACCGGCCTGCTTGTAGTCGTTCGTCCGCGCGATGCGCTTGCGCGTCAGCCGCCCGTGGATTTCGGGGCCCTGCTCGTCATGCGTCGGGTATTCGCCTTCCCGCAGCCCGCCCGTGATGGACGGCTCATAGTTCACGTGCGTGTTCGCTCCGGCGGCGTCCACCTGATAGGCCATCTGGCCGTCGCGCTGGTTCGTCCGCACATTCGCGCCCTTGGCGCGGTTGACGGGCAGCTGCAGATAGTTCGCCCCGACCCGGTAGCGCTGGGTGTCGCTGTAGGAGAACGTCCGCCCGACGAGCATCTTGTCGTCGGAGAAGTCGAGGCCGTCGACCAGGACACCGGTACCGAAAGAGATCTGCTCGTTCTCGGCGAAGTGGTCGTCGACGTTCCGGTCGAGGACGATCCGGCCGACCGGCTTCGCGGGGAACTCGTTCTCGGGCCACACCTTGGTGTCGTCGAGCGGGTCGAAGTCGAGTTCCGGATGGTCGTGGTCGTCCATCATCTGGACGAGCAGCTCCCACTCCGGGAAGTCGCCGCGGTCGATGGCGTCATGCAGGTCCCTCGTCGCGTGCCCGAGGTCGTTGGCCTGCACGTTCGCGGCGTCCGCGCCGGTCATGCTCCGCACGCCCTGCTTCGGAATCCAGTGGTATTTGACGAGCTTCGACTCACCCGACGCGTTCACCCACTTGTAGGTGTTCACGCCGAAGCCCTGCTGATGGCGGTAGTCGGCGGGGATTCCCCGGGGGCTGAACAGGTTCACGAGCATGTGCATCGACTCGGGGCTCTGCGACATGAAGTCGAAGATGCGCCCCGGCTCCTGCCGGAACGTCACCGGGTCCGGCTTGAGCGCGTGGATGACGTCGGGGAACTTGATGGCGTCGCGGATGAAGAAGATGGCCAGGTTGTTGCCGACGAGGTCCCAGTTGCCGTCCTCGGTGTAGAACTTGATGGCGAACCCGCGCGGGTCGCGCGCCGTTTCCGCGGAGTCCCGCCCGCCGATGACCGTGGAGAAGCGCAGCGCGATGGGAGTGCGCTTCCCAGCGCTCTGGAACAGCTTGGCCCGGGTGTAGTTCGCGACGGGCTCGTCGCCCCATTTCCCGTACGACTCGAAGAACCCGTAGGACGTCACGCCGCGCGCGTGGACGACCCTTTCCGGCACCCGCTCCCGGTCGAAGTGGCTGATCTTCTCCAGGTACTGGTAGTTCTCCAGCGTGGCCGGTCCGCGCGAACCGATCGTCCGCTGGTTCTGGTTGTCGTAGACCGGGTGGCCCTGCCGGTTGGTCAGCACCGGACGATCGTCCCCCGGCTCCGGTCCCCTGCTCGCAACGTCCGTCACGACGCCTGCTCCTCTCCACGGGTTCGATGCGGCCCTACCCGAAAAGAAGCAAGCAAACGGCCCGAAACAAGTAAACGCCTGTCGCCACAAACCTCCAGAGGCCGCGTGAACGTCCAGCGTCAGCGGCCCCGCGGGCGGGGCGTCATCTCCTGGCGACCGGTCGTCCTCATGCATCCAGCGTGACAGTGCCAGGATGTGGCGGGTGATCCCCGTTTACACGACCGACACGGTTCCCATTGACGGGTCGCCGCCGGTGACGCATGCGTGGCCCGTCTGGACGGTGGCGGCCGATGTCGGGCAAGGGCTCGAAACGCTCGCCGTGGCGGCGGGCACCCGCGGGGCGCACGCCATTATCGGTGTGCGTGTGACGACCTTCTCGAGCACACCTCTATTGGAGCGCTGCGTGCTGATGGGGACCGCCGTCGTCCTGGGTCATGATCCGGGCCCGGCGCCGGCTCAGTGAGGTCCTGCCGAAGGGGACGGGTCAGGCGCCGAGCGCGGCGGTGAGGTCGGTCAGGTAGCGGGAGACGGGGCCGAGGGTCAGGATGCCGCTGCCCGCACCGGCCAGTTCGGCGGCGGCCGGGGCCAGTTCGTCGCGGGCGCGTTGCATCGTCTCGTGGTCGTTCACGGCCAGGGCTGCTGTGGCGGTCAGGCACCACAGGGCCTCGAAGAGGAGGTCGCGGGGCGGGTCGGGGACGTTCCGCAGTGCCGCGGCGGCTTCGTGTCGGCTGCCCCGCGAGAGGAGCACCAGGGGGCGGGCCCACGGCTCGTAAGGTCCCCAGTCGGTCGGCTCGGTCTGCGCGGGGTGCCGGTGCTGGACGCGGAGGCAGAGGAGCGCGAGCGGGAGCAGCCCGTCCTCCAGGCCCGGCATGCCCGAGCCCCGCATGCGCGCGGCCGCATCCCGGTAGGCGGCCTCCGCGTCGGTCATCGAGGCACCGGACGAGGCGAGCCGCAGGGCGCGGTACCAGGCGGTGAACACCCCCACCAGCGGACGTTCGTGACTTTCCGCCAGCCGCTCGACGGCGTCCGCGTGCTCGTCGGCCCCGGCGAAGTCGGCGAGCGCGCCGCGCGCCTGCAGTCGGATCAGGCGGCCGAGCACCTCGTAGCTCGCCAGGTCGTGCCGGACGGACAGCTCGACCAGCTCAGCGCCGATCTCGTCCCGCCGGGGAGCCAGCCCGGCACGCTCGAAGGACTGCATGAACACGCCGTTCAGCGCGAACGCGAGCAGCGCCGGATCGTCCAGGCCGCGGGCGACCGCCTCGGCCTGCCGAGCCGCCTCGCGGGCCCGCCGTGTCCCGGTGCCGCGCGACTCCACGGCGATCGTGGCGAGCAGCCGTGCCCGCGCGGCCTCGTGGCCGGTGGGGAGCGCGGCGAGGGTGCGCTCGGCCGCCGCCACGACCTCGGCGGCCTGGCGGGGGTCGTCCGAGCGGGTCCAGATCGCCGGGACGTCGTACGCGCCGATCACGCGTGCGGTGAGTTCCGCGTCCCCGAGCTCCTCTGCGGCGGTGATCGCAGGCACGCGCTGCTCGCGGGCCGCCTCCAGTCCCCCGCCGCCGGACACGGCGAGGTTGCGCAGGATGCCGACCGTCGACTCCAGGCGGGACCGCGCTCCGGTCGACACCGTCCGGTCGTAGGCTTCGGCCGCCCGCGCCCACAGCCGCGACGTCGCGTCCAAGTGGTCGGCCTGGCGGAGGATGTCCTCCTCTAGGCGGCGCAACTCCGGCCCTGGATCGATCCCCAGTTGCTCTACGAGGAGCCCGCGCGCTCGGCGAATCACTGCCAGCGCGTCCCCCTGGCGGCCGGTGCGGTAGAGGGCGAGCGCGAGCAGCCGCCAAGCGTCCTCGCGCCACGGGTGCTCGGCGACATGCGCGTCGAGATCCGGCACCGCGTCGGCGGCGAGACCGAGTGCCAGCCTCGCCTCGGCCCGGCGTTCGATCGCCCGCAGGCGCAGCTCCGCGAGCCGGGAACGCTCCGCGCGGGCCCACGGCTCGTCGGCGAACTCGGCGTAGGCGGGGCCGCGCCACCGCCCGAGCGCCTCGTCCAGCGTCGCGAGCAGCTCGGACGGCGGGCCGGTCGCGGCGACGGCCTGCTCGAAACGCCAGGCGTCCACACCGTCCGGGCCGGGGCGCAACGCGTAACCCGGCCCTTCGGTGACCAGGAGCCGGGACGGCGTCCGGGGCGGACGATCAGGCTCCAGGACGCGCCGCAGCGCCGCCACGAACGTGCGCACCGCGCCGACGCCGTCCGACGGCGGATCCATCCACAGGTCGTCCACCAGCAGGGACACCGGGACGACGCGTCCACGCGCGATGATCAGCCGGGCGAGCACGGCGCGGTGCCGCGGCCCCTTCAGGGCGATCGCGTTCCCGGAGCCGTCCCACGCCGTCACCGGTCCCAGCACGCCGAACAGGACGTCCACGACCGCCACCGTATAGCGATGCTCATCGGATGCTCATTCGCGCGGGGCAGCCTTGGTGACATGCCGAACATCACTGGATTCGAATACAAGCGCGTCCCTGTCGCCGAGGGCGTTTCCCTCAACGTGGCCGTCGGAGGGTCGGGTCCGCCGATCGTCCTCCTGCACGGCTTCCCGCAGACCCACCTGATGTGGCGGCACGTCGCCCGGGACCTCGCCGCCGACCACACCGTCATCTGCCCCGACCTCCGTGGATACGGGGCCAGCGACAAGCCGGACGGTGACTACTCGAAGCGCGTCATGGCCGCCGACATCGTCGCCCTGGCGCGCGCGCTCGGCCACGAGCGGTTCGCCCTGGCCGGACACGACCGCGGCGCCCTCGTCGCCTTCCGCGCCGGCCTCGACCACCCCGACGTCATCACCCACCTGGCCTGCCTGGACGTCCTGCCCACCCTGGACATGTGGGACGTCATGCACGGCACCACCGCCGCCGTCGGCTTCCACCTCTACCTGATGGCCCAGCCGCCCGGCCTGCCCGAGCAGATGATCGCCGGGTCCTCGGACGCGTTCTTCGGCCACTTCCTCGACCTGTGGGGGAACGACCCGTCCGCCATCCCCGACGACGTGCGTGCCGCGTACCTGTCGGCGTGCCGCGAGGCGATCCCGTCGATCGTCGCCGACTACCGGGCGTCCGCCGGGATCGACGTCGAGCACGACACCGCCGACCGCGACGCCGGCAACCGGCTGCGGATGCCCGTCACCGTCCTGCAGCAGGACTGGGGCGCCGCCCTCGGCTACGACGCCGTCGCGCTCTGGCGCGCCTGGGCGCCCGACCTCGACCACGGCACCGTGACCTGCGGCCACTTCATGGCCGAGGAGGCGCCCGCCGAGATCGCCAAGTCCCTCCGCACCCTCCTGACCCGCTAACGCACCACCCACAAACGCCGCCCGCCCCCCGTTGATCTGCGGCGTGTTGTTGTTATGAGCGACGGGATAACAACAACACGCCGCAGATCAACGTCGTCGCCTGGTGGATTAGGGGACGCGGCCGAGGGCGCCGTAGGTCGTCATCGGCAGGGGGGCGGTCCCCGTGGGTGCGGGCCAGTCGGTTACCTGGACGAGCCCGGGGTCGTCCTCGTCGGCCACGAAATGCATGACGGCCACCGCCGGCAGTGCGACCGGACGCGTCAGGTCGATCGTCTGCGCGAGTTCCGGCGCGTCTAGGACCTCTCGCGGCATTCGTCCGGCTTTACCAGGGAGGTCCGCCCTGGGTGGCCGCCCATACCCACACGTAGAGGAGGAACGCGGTCGCCAGCAGTCCCAGAGGCAATTCCCAGTTGAGCGGAGAGCTGTGTGAACGTTTACGCGCCATGCTCATCGTCCGTTCGTCGGCTCGTCAGGCGTTCTCGTTGCCTCGTCCTCGTCCTCGTCATGTAGCCGGACGATCCGCCCTTAACCTCAGCTAACGGCAAACAGCGGCGCGCTACTGGAAGTAGTTATCGAACCCGGTCGCCAGCGAGTCGGCCATGCGCTGCCGGAACGAGGCACTGGACAGCTTCGCCGCGTCCCCGGGATTCCCCATGTTGCCGCACTCGATGAACGCGGCCGGCACCGTGGACAGGTTCAGCCCGCCGAGGTCGTCGCGCTGGTCCAGGCCGTCCTTCCCGATGTAGGTGGCGAACGGCATGCCGGTCCCTGAGTGGTAGGCGTCGCGGATCGCCAGGCCGAGGTGGCGTGACCGGTCCACGATGGCCTTGTTCTCGCCCACGGGCAGCGGCACGATGACGTGGAATCCGTGCCCGGACGCCGGGGCGCCGTCGGCGTGGATCGACAGTGCCGCGTCCGCGTGCGCCCGGTTGGCGGTCGCCGCGCGCTCCGTGATGCACGGCCCGACACCGGTGTCGTTGTCGCGGGTCAACGTGACCTCGGCGCCCTCGCTTCTCAGCACTTTCGCGAGACGGTTCGCGACGTCCCAGGTGAAGGCGTGCTCGCTGTAACCACTGGGTGTGCTGGTCCCGGTCGTGTTGCACGGCTTGTGACCGTTCCCGACGAAGACCTGCTTATTGATCTCCTCGGGATGGGACGCGTTGCCGCCGTTGTGACCGGGATCCAGCACGATCACCTTCCCCTTCACGGCGGACGCGCCCTTGGTGGCGGACTCGCTGGTCGTTGGAGTCTTACTCCCGCCGTTGCCGTTGCCGTCGCCGTTGCCCTTGCCGTTGCCTTCGTCGGACGAGCCGCCGCACGCGGCCAGCAGCCCAAGGCACAACACCGCCAACACCGCGGCCATCCCTGTTACCGGAGCACCCACGAACCCCCGCACGACACCGCCTCCCCCGAAGACATTGTCAATGTGCACCCAGAGTAAGCATGCAAACACGAACACCGGGCGGGACGCCTCTGGGGTGCGTCCCGCCCGGTGCGTCGGCGGGGGGTCAGCTCTTCGTGAACTGGGCGATCGCGCCGAGTGTCACCACGTCGGTGAGGTAGCCGATGTGGGTCTGGCAGACCACGTAGTGGTTGTTCGCGCCGCTCAGACGGGTGCTGGTGTAGGGGATGATGATGCCGTCGCAGGGCGAGTACCAGGTCGCGTACTGCGTGTTCCCGGGCGTCTCGTCGCCCGCGGAGATCTGCTGGATGAAGGACGAGCCGGGGAGCATCTGGCGGCACGTCTCGAAGATGGTGCACGCACTGGCGAACGTCGTCCCGTGGTTGGCGCCGGCGATGGACGCCAGGTGCGCCACGTTGCCGTTACCGTTCAGGACCTTCAGGTAGTACTGGCTGACCAGCCCGCCCATGGAGTGGTTGACGATGTCGACCTGGGACGCACCGGTCCGCGACTTCACCTGGTTCACGTACGAGGCGAGACCGGCGGCGTTCTGCTTGTTGTCGCCGTAGGAGTTGTACTCGTACGCGTACAACTGGTCGCTGCTGTACCCGGCGGAGCGGAACACCGACATGGCCGTGACCCAGTTGGACGCGCTGCCGGTGTAGCCGTGCACGAAGACCACGGGCCGCGGCCCGGCGGCGTTGGCCGGTGCCGCGAGGCCGAGCCCGAATGTCGCCAGCGCCGCGCACAGCGCGACGAGCGATCCGAGGATCCGTTTCATGAGGCCTCCAGGGGGTGGGGGTGAGCCATCGCCCTGAACTGTGACCCCTCGATGCCGGGTCCGCATCGGCGAAATCACCAGTCTCGCGCCGTCTCAGCCGTCCGGGCGGCTCGGACCCCCGAATCACGTTCGGCCGTGGCCGCACTCCGCTGCGACACGCGACCGTGCGATTACAGTTTGCTTGGACGGGCAAAGCTGATCGGCATGGAGAGAACGTCGCGTGGGGAGTGAGGACGCGCCGGTCAGGCCCCGCGTGCGCCGGGTGCTGCGCTGGTGGCCGCCGCTGTTCGCCCTCTGGATGCTGTTCGTGGGCGACTGGTCGTGGCAGATCGCGGTCTGGGGTGCGGCCATGGCGCTGGTCGCCGCGGTGAGCGCCGACCTCGTCGCCGCCGTGGGCCTGCTCGATGCCCGAGGACGCTGGGGCTGGGCCCGCGAGCTCGGCTCGGCCGCGGTCGCGGTGATCGTCGACTTCGGGATCGTCGTCCGCGTCCTGCTGAAGTCGATCGCGACCAGGCGGCGCGCGGCGGGCGTGTTTCTGGAGGACGCGAGCGCGTCCGGCTCGGGACCGCTCCCTGCGGGTCGGCGGGCCTGGGTGCAGCTGGTGGCCGGCTGGTCGCCGAACTGCTACGTCATTGACATCTCGCCCGATTCCGGACGGCGGATGATCCACGACCTCCAGCCGCGCCGGCAGTCGGAGCGTCCCTCATGACCCGGCCCCTGTTCCTGGCCGCGGCCGTCGTCCTGCTCACCGGCTGGCTGCCGCTGCTCGCGGTCGGCATCCGCGCCCAGGCGATCGACGGCGTGGCCGCGCTCCAGGCGGTGGGAACGCAGGCGACGCTGGTGCTGGTCTGCCTGTGCGTCGGGTTGCAGCAGTCGTCCTTCGCGTCCCTCGCCCTCATCACCGCGGTCTGCGTGGTCGTCAGCGGACTGATCTTCGCCCGGTTCCTGGACCGGCTGCCGTGACCGCCGCCGAGCTGGCCGCGCAGGTGCTGCTCTGGGCCGGAGTGGCCGCCCAGCTCGTGTGCTGCGCCGGCGTGTGGTGGATGCGGGACGTCTTCGACCGGCTGCACTACACCGCCGCGTCCACCGCCGTCGGACCGGCGCTCATCGGCACCTCGGTGGTGGTGACCGGCGGGGCCGGGGCGGTGTCCGGGACGGTCGAGGTGGTCACGGCGTGCGCAGTGCTCATGCTGCTCGGCCCCCTCGTCACCCACGCGGTCGGACGGGCGGCGCGGCGCATGCTGCACAACGACGTGGGCCCCGATCCCGAAGAGGTGGCCGACTCGTGACGGCGACGACGCTGACGACCGTCCTGCAGGCGATGGCGCTCACCCTCGCCGGCGTCCTCGCGGTGGCGACGGTGCTGGTGCGCGAGCCGCTGCGCCAAGTCGTCGTGTTCAGCCTGTTCGGGCTGTCGCTCGTCATGGCGTTCGCGACGCTGATGGCTCCGGACGTCGCGATCGCCGAGGTCGCTGTGTCGTCGATCGGCGTCCCGATGGTGCTGCTGCCCGTCATCTACCTCACCCACGGCGGAGGCAAGGGGTGAGCGTTCGCTGGAGACGGGTGCTGGTGCTGCCGCCGCTGGCGGCCATCCTCAGCGTCCTCATCTGGGGTTATACGGGACTGCCCGCCTTCGGGGCCCGGATCGGTGAGTACGGCAACCTCATCAATGAGCACGCCCAGGCCCAACGGCACATCACCAACTACGTGACCGCCGTGATGTTCGACTACCGCGGCCTGGACACGCTGGTCGAGGAGTTCATCCTCTTCACGGCCGTGATGGGGCTCGTCCTGTTGCTGCGGTCGGGGCGGGACGTCGCCGAGCAGCGCCCGCGCGACATCGTGACCAGCGACGCCGTCCGGACTGTCGGCAGCACGCTGTCGCCGGTTCTGCTGCTGTTCGGCCTCTGGGTGATCACTTTCGGGTACATCACGCCCGGCGGGGGGTTCCAGGGCGGCGTCATCGCGTCGGGCGGTGCGCTGATGCTGTGGGTGGCCGGGAGTTACCGGCATTTCCGCCGCCTGTCCGCGTCCACGCTGCTGGACGCGTCCGAGGGCCTCGGCGCCGCCGCCTACGTGGCCGTCGGGTTCATCGGCCTGACCGCGGGCGCCGCCTTCCTGACGAACACCCTTCCGCTGGGGTCGGCCGGGACGCTCGCCTCCAGCGGCACGATCGCCGCGCTGAACTGGGCTGCGGGCATCGAGGTCATGGCGGCGTTCGTCCTGATCTACCACGAGTTCCTTGAGGAGTACATCAAGACGTTCCCCAGCGTGAAGGGGGAGCGGTGACCTATTACCCGTACGTGGTGGCCGGCGTGCTGTTCGTCGCTGGGCTGTACGGGGTGGCGACCAGCCGCAGTTACGTGCATCTGGGGGTGTGCTTGAACATCATCCAGTCGTCCACGTATCTGTTGCTGCTCGCGGTCGGTTTCCGTCGGGGTTCGTCGCCGCCGGTCACTCAGGGGATGACGCCCGGTACCCCACTGACCGATCCGGTCGTTCAGGCTCTTACCCTCACCGACATCGTGGTCAGTGTTGTCGTGCTGGCCCTCGTCCTGTCACTGGCGCTGCAGGCCCACCGTCACGCGGGGACGGTGGACCCAGAGCAGATGCGCCCCACCCGCGGATGACTTGCGTGACTCGCGGATGAACCAACTCGTCCCGCTGGTAGTCGCGCTGCCGCTGATATGCGCCGCCCTGCTGGCCGCCGTTGGCACGCACTTGCCCCGGTTGGTTCCGGACGTCCTGGCCATAGCCTGCGCGGCCGCCGTTACCGGTATGACGTTGACGCTCACCCTTTATTCGGGCGACCACACGATCGTGTACTGGTTCGGTGATTGGAAGCCGGTCGCGGACGGTTTTCCGTGGGGGATCGGGTTCGTGGTCGACCCGTTCGCCGCTGCGGAGGCGACACTGGCCTCCGTCGCCGTCCTGGCGGCCCTGGTGTTCTCGTGGGGGCATTTCGAGAACATCCGGCATCTGTTCTACTCGCTGATGCTGGCCTTCCTGGCCGGGATGGTCGGGTTCGTCCTCTCCGGTGATCTCTTCAACATCTTCGTGTTCCTGGAGTTGATGAGCGTTGCCGCATACGCGCTGAGCGGCTACCACGTGACCCGGCCGGAAGTCCTGCAGGGCGCCCTCGACTTCGCGGTGCTGAACACCATCGGAACGTTGACGTTGCTGATGGGAATCGCTGTTCTTTACGGCCGTACCGGCAACTTGAACCTGGTAGGGATAGGCGCCGTCCTGGCGCAGGACCACCCCTCTGGCCTGCTGGTGCTGGCGCTCACCCTCATCACCGTGGGGTTCCTGGTAAAGGCGGGCACGGCGCCGTTCCACTTCTGGCTGACCGATGCCTACGGCGTGGCGACCGCCCCTGCGGCGGCCATCTTCACCGCTG
Organism: Spirillospora sp. NPDC047418; assembly: GCF_040643275.1. Taxonomy (NCBI): domain Bacteria; kingdom Bacillati; phylum Actinomycetota; class Actinomycetes; order Streptosporangiales; family Thermomonosporaceae; genus Spirillospora; species Spirillospora sp. NPDC047418. The sequence goes on along the minus strand of NZ_JBEYTW010000005.1, from coordinate 26,028 downwards.
TAATGAGCGACCTGGCGTTCGACGTCTACTCGCGTGTACACGCCACCGTCTTCGCTCCCACTCTGGGTACCGATGACGCCGTACGACATGCTCTCCTGGCCTTGGCGGTGCTGAGCGCAATCATCGGCGCCGTGATGTGCTTTCTGGAAGCCGACCTGAAACGCCAACTGGCGTTCATGACGGTCAGCAACGGCGGCGTGGTCCTGGCAGGGATAGCGACCTTGACCGCCACCGGGCTGGCCGGCTCGATCATGTACATCATCGCGGCGGGCCTGCTGCGAGGTGCCCTGATGCTGTGCCTGGGCATGCTGATCGTTCGCCTGGGCTCCGCTGACGAGATCGTCCTGCATGGCAGAGGCAGACGCGGCCACCCTCTTCTGGCGTTCCTGCTGACACTATGTGCCCTCGGCTTGGCTGCCCCGCCCGGCTTCGGTCCTTTCCTGTCCCTGACACTCGTCTACGACGGTCTAGCGGCAAGCGGCTACGCCTGGGTGGCTCCCGTCCTGGCTGTCTGCATAGGCATCAGTGCCGCCGCGCCGCTACGCGCGATAGCCCGCATCTTTCTGGGCTGGGGCCCTGCTCACGACCCGACACTGACGAGCCAGGAAACGAAGCCGCGTCATTTCCCTGATGGTCACCACCGGCTATGGCCCCTGCTTGCCCCTTTGTTTCTGGCTCTGACCGGCTATCTCCTGTCCTTGGCCCCTGATCTACCCGCGCATGCGATAAAGGCAGCAATCGCCCTACATGACCACGCGGCCTACGCTCGCCTGGTAACTCAGGGGATCGTCCCGCCCTCAACGCCCCTACCCGAAGTCACCATCCCTCTACGCGACTGGCTCTACGGCGTACTCTCCTTCGCGGGCGCCTTCCTGGCCGCCGCGATTGGCCTGTGGTGGCAGCGTCTATCGGATCGCATTCAAGCCCCGGTGCGTGCCTGCGTCCGTCCGCTGATCATCGCGGTGAAAACCATTCACAGCGGCAGCATCGGCGACTACACGACCTGGCTGATCGTGGCAACCGCCGCGCTGGCCCTGGCTTGGACGGCCACCCTCTGAGCGCTGCACGGGACGACCCGGCGGGATGCTCGCCCACCGAGCCGCCACCGAGCCGCCACCGAGCCCCCGCCGAGCCCCCGCCGAGCCGCCCCTTTGGCGTGCCGTCCTCGGTCAGCGGTAGCCGTTCTCCTTCAGTTCGACCACCCACGCACGGCGCTCGGCGATCTTCCCGTCCCGCATGACGAACAGCTCCGCCATGGACATGCGCATCTCGCCGCCGGCCGCGCGCTTCACCGTCCCGGTCATCTCCGCCATGATGACGTCGCCCTGCTCGACCATGCGCACCACCTCCAGATGCGGAGGGTTGACGAACTCGGGCGTTCCGTCGATGGCCTTGTCGTAGGCGTCCTTGCCGGTCAGGTGGAAGCCGCCGAAGACCGTCCACTCGATGTCGTCCGTCAGGCAGGACAGGATCTGCGCGTGATCGTTCTTCCGGAAACCGTCCAGGTACCTGTTGACGGTGTCGACGTTCTGAGACATGTGCGCTCCTCCGATTCAGGCGTGCTCGGCGGGCCGCCGCCCTCCAGGCCGGCAGCCCCTCCCGTATAGATCGGAGCGCCCGACACGTTCTCGACATCACTCCGGAAGGGAAACAGGCTCGTCCGGCAGGCGGCTCAACGTCCGGTCTTCGCGCGTTCGTAGTGGCGGGCGGCTTTCGCGCGGTTGCCGCAGACGGCCATCGAGCACCACCGGCGGGTGCCGCTCTTGGTCGTGTCGTAGAAGTGCAGCACGCAGTCCGGGTGCGCACACGGCTTCACGCGTCCTGGAGTGTCGGCCATGAGCCGCAGGTAGTCGGCGGCGGCCAGCCAGGACGGCAGCCACGCGGGATCATCGGCCCGCGGATGCTCCTCCGGCCCATCGACGCCGAGCCGGTAGTGCAGGGCCCCGCGTTCGAGAACCCGGTTGAGCGCGTCGACCGTCTCAGCGGACCGGGGACGGCCCTGCTCCAGGAGCGCCAACAGAACCTCGCGCGTCTCCACCGTGGCGTCGAGCGTCGCTCGATCGGCCACAGCCCGATCGTCCAACCCTGCCGAGCGCAGCCAAACGGCCAGGCCGTCGACGGAGTCGAGGAGGTCGTGACGGACGCGATCGTCGATCCACCGCGTGTTGAGCAAGTCCAGGCACAGCGGCTCCCCGACCAGGGGACGTGGGTCCGCTGCGTCCGGCTGCCGAGGTCGGTGTTCCTGCTGCACACCGCGATTCTATCCGTCTATCGCGACTTAGCCGGTTGACGATCACCGCCCTAACTGTCTATCTTCAGATAGCCAGTTAGATCAAGCGTCAAGCTCGGGCGGGACAGCCCGGGGGTTAGCGAGGTGCGTCATGGAGACGGTCGCCATCAAGGCCCTGCAGACAGGGCACGTCGGGTTGAACGTGACCGACCTGGACCGGTCGCTGCCCTTCTACCAGCGCGTCTTCGGGCTCGAAGTGCAGGCCGAAGGCAAGGAGTCCGACCGCCGCTGGGCCTTCCTCGGACGAGACGGCAAGCTGGTGCTGACCCTGTGGCAGCAGAGCGACACCGCGTTCGCGACCCGCTCCGCCGGCCTGCACCACCTGTCGTTCCAGGTGGAGACGATCGACGAGGTGAAGTCCGCCGAACGGGTACTGCGCGAACTGGGCGCCGAGTTCGCCCACGACGGCGTCGTCCCGCACGGCGAGGGCGTCTCGTCCGGCGGGATCTTCTTCACCGACCCCGACGGGACGCGCCTGGAGATCTACGCGCCGACCGGCGCCGACACCGCCCCCGCGCCCAGCGGAGCCGCTCCGACCTGTGGTTTCTTCTAACCTCACCCGGAAGGAGGCCGCTGTGGCGGTCGACGTCTACCACGAAGGCGAACGAGCCGCCCAGCGGCGTGCCGGCCTGCTGGACCAGAGCGGATTCTCCGGACGCGCCATCCGCGCGGAGATCCCGGAGGTGGCGCAGAAGTTCCTGGTGCAGCAGCCGATGGTGGTCCTCGGAGCCGCCGACGACGCCGGACGCATGTGGGCCACACTGCTCACCGGCCAACCCGGCTTCCTACACGCCGAGGACACCCGCACCGTCACCATCGAGGCCATTACCGGGCCGGACGACCCCTTGCACAACCGGCTCACCACACCCGCCCCGGTAGGGATGCTCGCCATCGAACCGTCCCGGCACCGCCGGATGCGGATGAATGGACGAGCCGTCCCGACCGACAACGGACTCCACGTCAAGCTCGACCAGGTGTACTCGAACTGCCCCAAGTACATCCAGAAGCGCGAGTACGAGTGGGAACCGACCACCACTCCTGGCCGCCCTCAACACTCCCGTGCTCTCACCAGCGACCAACACCGATGGATCACCGAAGCCGACACGTTCTTCATCGCGACGTCCGACCGCGAGGGCAACGCCGATGCCTCGCACCGAGGCGGCAACCCAGGATTCATCCAGGTGCTGTCGCCAACCGTCCTCCGCTGGCCCGACTACGTCGGCAACGCCATGTTCAACACCCTGGGCAACCTGGAGGTCAACCCCCGGGCCGGCCTCCTACTCCCCGACTGGCGGACGGGCGCCCTCCTACACCTGACCGGCACCGCCCACACCGACTGGACCCCCGCGAACGCCGCCACAATCCCCGGCGCCGAACGCCTCGTCGAGTTCACCATCACCGACATCACCGAAATCCCCACCGCCGTCCCCCTCCGCTGGAGCACATCCACCCCCTCCCGCTTCAACCCACCCGTCCAGGACGACCATGCCTGATCCGGTCGGGCGGGGTCGCCGGTCGCCTCTGCTCCGTTCGGCGGTCTTGCGCAGCGCCACGTAGTCGATGTGCATCGTCTGGTGTCCACCGGTCCGCGTCGCCGTCCTGCCCGGCCGCCCGCAACACGTTCACAATCTCGGTGTAGCGATACGTAGCGCGCAGGTCCTCGGCCAGCACCGCGACATGCGCGTCCACATCGCCAGATACCGCGGCCGGTTGCTCACGCAGGTCCCGGACGCCCACGGTGCCCGTCCGCGAGTCGGAATCATCGGCGGCGCGGCGCTTCTCCGCGAGCCGTCAGCCGGACGTCCGGCCAGCCGGGCCCGTCCAGCCGCGTCTTCGCCAGCCATGCCGCGAGCCGTCCTGCATCCGGAGGCGCAGCCGTGCGTGCCTCCGCGTAGAGGAGCATCAAATCGCGCAGACGATCGCCGACGATCCCGGACGAGTCGTCCAGGTACTGGCGCGCGCCGCATACTCCTGGCGTCCTCGATACAGATCGCGGCGGCGATCCCGCCGCAGCCCGTCGATCAACAGCTCCACCCCGCTGACCCGCCAAGTGGATCGAACAACTGCCGGTTAGAGAGGGGAGGGCCCTCCTCCTCCGAGTCGCACAAGGTCAGGGACCCCAGGTGCAGATGGAGCTGCTCCGCCGTTTCCGCGGCGGACCCGACGCCGCAGCGGACGGCCGTCCCCGGCGCACGGTCGCCGACTTGCTGGACGCCGCCGCCGAAGTCCGCCACGAGCGTGAACGGCAGGCCGAGGCGGCACGGGCGGCGCAGGAGGCCCACCGCGAGCAACAGCGCGCGGCGGCCCGCGAAAAGAGGCTCGACGCCATCGCCCGCGATCCGGAGATCACCTGGACACGCATCGACGAACTGATCGACACCCGCAAACCGTCCGATTACGACACAGCCGTCGAACTCCTCAAAGACCTACAGGCGATCGCCGACCGCGCCGGCGCCCGCCGGAGTTCACCGACCGGTTCACGCTCCTACACCGAAAGCACCACCGCAAACCCAGCCTCATCGCCCGCTTCACCCACGCCGCCCTACCCATACCGCGACCCGTGGCGTGAGCCGTGGCGTGAGCCGCGCCTCTCCACGGGAGGAACGAATCGGGGCTGCTCAAGGCTGCCGCGTGCCTCGCCTCGTCCCCTGGCAGAACGGTGTCCGTCAACGGCGGGCGGGGCGGGCACAGCGCACGCGTCCGGACGTGATCGCACCTCGGGGTAGGGACAGACCGAAGGCCCGTTCCAGCCCGGCGAAGAACGTCGGGATGCCGTCCGCCCAGTCGGTTTCTTCTTCGGCGCGGCGGATGTACGGGTTGAGAAAGGCCAGCGGCGCATTCAAGGGGAACGGTGCCTCGCCCGGGGTGTACCAGATGAGTTCGTACATGTCTCGCTGCCCGTCAGCGCCGTCCTCGACCGGAAAGGGGTTCTGGTACACCCCGTCCTTGGTGTAGCTGAAGTCGTATATGGCCTTGCCCATGGTCGCGGTCAGCGTGATCCGCTGCGCGGGAGCCGGATCGAGGGCGCGGGAGAAGGCGTCGTCGAAGTCGTGGTAGCCGAGCCACGTCCAGCCGGACGCCTCCCCGAAAACGAGCACGTCAAGAAGGTCGTCAGTGCCTTCGCGTTCTTCTCGTTCCCGCACCTGGTGCAGCATCAGACCGCCGGTGACGTCCTGAGGATCGGCCCCGTAAGCAAGGGCGACCTCTTCCGGGGACCGGCCCTGGATGAATTCGAGCACCGTGAAGGGCTCTTGGGCTTTCCAGCCGTCGGCGATCCACGCGATGCCGTCGCCTTCCGGGCCCTGACGGGCGAGAAATTGCTCGAACGCGGCCGCCTGCTTCGGATCCAGGTAGCCCTGGCGGCCGGTGCGCGCGCTGTCCTCCAGCCAGTCGAGCTCCGCCACGGAGCGCAGCTCGGCCACGATCACGCGGTCCCGGGTGAACGTCATCCGCACCTTGTCGGCATGCACATACCGGACGTATGGCCCCTGCCGTTCCGGGCCGACGGGATGCTCCCGCACGACCCTCGTCCGAGGACGCGGGCCGCCATGGACACGTTGCGCGAAATGCTCCAGCTCGGCCAGTTCAGCCGCCGGAAGCAGAATTCCCACCGCCTCGCCGCCGTCGACGACCAACACCCGCTCGCCGGCCTCCTCGACACGCCCGATCACGCGCCCGAAGCCCGCCAACACCTCAGACAGTCCAACGCTGATCACGCATCCGAACGCTACCGGCAATTCTTGCCGTCGGGCTCGGAGAATGGATCCAGCCGCCCGACTCCTCCGCTCGCAGGAGGTGTTCCAGGCAGGCGACCCCGCGGTGGAGCAGGTCAAACCTCCGGATCGCGCCCTGCTCATGCTCTCTCATGTGGTCTGTCGCGACGAGCTCCCGTCCACGTGGGTCCATCCCTCCGACGCACGGGAATCACCTCCGCAAAGAAAGGCATTCCGGACGAATTATCGGCGCATCCTGCTGGCATCGAGCACGAGCGCGCTGGCCCGTGCTCGATAAAGCGTGGGAGGTAGTGGCGTCGTTTCGGGAGGAGCCGTGCGCGCGTCGCATACTGTGCTAGGACGAGTACGGAGAGTTCCTTGATCGGAGGTCCGGGTGATGCCTCGGCGTTCACGGCTTTCCCCGTGCGGCGATGTCGGGCCGGCCGATTGGGTGGTCGCGGGTGTCGGGCCGTTCGGGTCCGGGGTGGGCGGTCTGGTGCCCCACGGCTTCGAGGCGTACGCCCGGATCCTGCACCCCGCCTACGCGTCCGACGGGAGCCCGGTGACGTGGGCGCGGGTGGCCGCATGGTCGGGCGGGGTGGTGCATCCGCGGGTGCAGTTCCAGGCACTGGCCGGGCCGGTACCGCGTTCGGACGCCGTACGGCCGTGGGTGGAGGAGCCCGACCCCGGGGCGCTCGCTCCAACCCTCCTGGCGGCACTGTGCGACGTCCTCGCCGGGCACACCAGATCGGCTGGTCGCTGCTGGTTCTGCGTCTCGGACGTGTACGTACCGGCGCAGGCGGGGGCGTCCGCCATGTTCACGGCGGACACGGACGGGGCTGAGGAGTCGGAGCCCGACGTGCTTCCGCCGACAATCCCGCCAGAGATCGCCGAAGGCCCCCGAGTGGAGTTGCCGGAACGCGCATATCTCCTACTCGAGGGCCCTCTTGACGCTGCCGGGGAACTCGCGATGCCGCTCTTCCCGCAGTCACCCAACCTGTTCTGGCCCGATGACCGGGCCTGGTGCGTCACGACGGAAACGGATCTGGACTCCACCTACCTCGGCGGAACCGCGGCACTCATCGCCGAGATATTGGCGGACGAGCGCCTGGAGGCGGTTCCGGTGCATGTGACCGACCCGGTGTGGGCGGACAGCGACGAGGTCAACCGGTGATCCGGCTCAGCAGCGGATGGAGACCTTCGGGGTCTTCTTCCCGACGGTGACGACCCTCGGGGAGTATCCGGGCGGCGCGTAGAGGGTCGCGACCGCTTCGCCGTGGTACCTGCCGGTCTTGCAGACGAGCGCTGCGTTGCCCTTGGCCGTCCGGGCTCCGGTGCTGCCGAACGCCTTGATCTTGCTTCCGTGGTTGCTGAAGAGGCCGACCTTCCCGCGGATCATCCGGATGGGCTGGCTGCAGGTCACACCGGTACGGACGTTGACGGTGCCATGCACATGACCGGACTTGTGCGGAAGGCCGCCATGGGCACCGATGAACCTGATCTCGCAGTGGATGACCCTGGCGCTGAGCGCCTTGGAGTGGGGCGAGAAGTCGACGTTGGACTTACCCGGTACCGGCGGGCGGACGGGCGCCGTCGCCGCCTCCGCCATCGCCGCGTTGCCGCCGACACCCATGACGGCCACGACCCCCACGAGGGCCAGCTTCCGCCTCAGACCTGAGGCGGACCCCCGATGTTGCTGTCCCATGCGCTTCCTCCTTGCAATTGCCGAGCCAAGACCCCCGCCAAGAACCGCCATGCTTGCAGTGAAAGCGAATTGCTGTCAATAAATTTCGTTCGATCGAATATGGCCGCGATTCGCCATTTTTCTACATATGACGAATATCTACTTCAGTTGAAACGGATATGTAACCTGTGCGTATCGCTCAACGAGGCGCCGGCCGCCCGGCCACATCCGCACCGTGACCGCCGGCGCGACGACGCCTATGCACACCTTCGGTCTGTAAGGGCCTCGGGCAACCCCCCGCCGACGACCGCGCTCAGGGCCTGGCCGTGACCACCGAGACCACGTAGCAACCTGCAACAATGCCCCGGCCTTACGTTGCCGACGGCCGGTCGTGTGCTGGAGTCCGTTCTGGATGGGGAGATCTCGGAGAACGCATCAGGAAAGAGCCTGCAAGAACTCGCGAAGAAGCAGCGGGAGAAGTTCGCCGCACTCCTCCTCGAGACCTGGTCAGCCCTGGTCAAAGCACGCCTAATCCCTGAGTGCCTGGACGGCCGCAATAATCCCCGTCTTGTCGTATCCACTCGTGGGCATAGTGGCGACATTGGAGTGGCGAATGACGCCCTGGCGATCGAAGAGGAGGCTGCCCGACTGGTGTATCGAACCGAAAACCTTCCTGCTCAGCCCGAGCATCTCGTGCGGGGTGCCCTCACGTCCCACCAGGACGGGGAACGGGAGCCGGCGCTTGATCTTCCACGCGACGGCTTCCTCTCGAGCGGCCGGAAGCGCGACGAGCACCTGCACAACGGCACCCGCGACCTCATCCCGAGATCGAACCAGGTCTTGGACGTGCCTGTTGCAGACGGGCGTGACACCGACCGCATGAAATAGATCAGTACGGAAGGTGTCGCCGTAATAGAACTCGATGGTGGCTCGACGACCTGGCAACGCGTGCTCGGCAGCCTCGCAGCCGACCGGATCCAGCGAGTCGTAGTTCAGGGGAGCATGCCGAGCCTCGTGCTCATGGTGGCTCCCGTGATCAAAGAAACGAGCTCGGGAGGGTTATGCCCGTCGAGGGGCTCGTCCGCAGCCACGGTAAGGAGGCCATGTTCGGTCGGTTACATCCGCCCGGTTGTCCCAGGTGGCGTCCGTCGAGTGGCTTCCGCGTTGCGAGCGTGGGCAGCGGCGGTGAAGGGCTGCTTGCATTTGGGACGCCGGGCAGACGGGCGCCTGGCTCCTGGCGCGGCTGAGGATGGGTCGTGCCCATGGCAGAGCACACAGGCTGGCCGAAACACAAACAAAAACCTAAGGCCGGTCTCCATGATGGAGATCCGGCCTCTGATCTGGAAGTTTCTGTCGGGGTGGCGGAATTTGAACCCACGACCTCTTCATCCTGAACCCCAAATCATGGCCATTTGGGGGTCGTGCAGGTAAAGACGATTCGCGTTAAAATCCCAGGTGGACGGCCTGTTCCGGTGTCAGCAGCTCACGGACAAGGATGGCCGGTTCGCCACCGTCCACGGACAAATCACGGACGGATGATCATGGGGAGATCGCACCGTGGGATACGCGAAGAAGCGCAAAGGCAACAACGGAAAGTACCGCTACACGGCCTGCTACGTCGACATCAAGGGCCGCCTGCGGTCAGCCGGGACATACTCCAACAAAAGGGACGCCGACAAAGCATGGCAACGAGCAGAGGTCGAGGTCTCCAGGGGGCGAACGGGAGATCCGGGTCGCGGAAAGCAGCGGTTCAAGGATTACGTCGAGCAGGTCTGGCTTCCGAACCACCAGGTCGAGGCCACCACCCGTGAGGGCTACACGTACGCGATCTATAAGCACATCATGCCGACGTTCGGCCCGATGCGGATGATCGACGTTCTCCCCGAGCACGTCCGCGCGTGGATCACGGCCCTCAAGAACCAGGGCATGAAGCCGGTGACCATCCGTTACCAAAAGATCATCCTCAGCGCCATCTTCACCACCGCGATGGACGACCAAGTCACCTTCATCCACCCCTGCCGCGGAGTCCGGACGCCCCCGGTCGTCCGCAAGCCCCTCGAGATCATCACGCCCGAGCAGTTCGACGACGTCTACCACGCCCTCCCCGAGGGAACCTTCCGCCTCCTCGCCGAAACCGAGATCGAGAGCGGCCTCCGCTGGGGCGAGCTCAGCGAGCTGCGCGTGAAGGACGTCAACCTCAGAACCCGCATCCTCACGGTCAGCCGCACGGTCGTCGAGCTGAACCCGAAGTTCCACCCGGAAGGCCGCCACTTCCTGGTCAAGGACTACCCGAAGGACAAGGAGTACCGCCGCTTCAAGCTAAGCACCCAGATCATCGAGAAACTCGAAGCCCACATCCGAGCCGCCAACCTGATCCAGGACGACCTCCTCTTCCAGATGCCGCCCCAGGACAAGCCCCGAGCCCGCATCACCGAGATCCCAGACCCGGAGACACTCGGCCGCACCGAACCCAACGAGAAGGGCCGCACCTACAACCACGGCACGCTCAGCGGCTATACCGCCGGCCGCTGCCGCTGCGACTACTGCCGAGGCGCCTTCACCCTCTACCGAGCCGCCCGCCGTGCGAAAGGCAAGGACAACCCTCGCCCTCGCCGCGTCCGCGAAACCGACGGCCACATCCCCAACGACTGGTTCCGCCGCAAGATCTGGTACCCCGCCCTGGCCGCCGCCGGCCTCAACTTCAAACCCACCATGCGCGACCTACGCCACGCCCACGCCTCCTGGCTCCTCAACGGCGGCGCCGACCTCCAGGTAGTCAAAGAACGCCTCGGCCACGCCTCCATCTCAACAACTGAGCGCTACCTACACACCCTCCCCGACGCCGACGAAACCGCCCTCGAAGCCCTAGCCAGAACCCGCAACCGCTCCACCAGCCGATAGCCGACGGAGGCGAGCAAGAAGGGCCTGACGTATCCGGCCCTTCTTGCGCGTCAGGTTGCTCTGCCTATCGCCGTGCAAAGAAGCACAGCTCGTCCTTCTTCGCTCTGACACCCAAGTCGTGCCCGGCTCGGCTGCTACGGCCCCCACATTCTCACCGCCCAAGAAGTGGCTGCTAAGGATCGGCGAAACTTCTTGAGAACGTCCTCGCTGTCACCCCCAGTGCTAACTTGTGGTTCGCGACAACAGCAAGGTCGGATCGCCTCACCTCCGTCGCTGGCGACGGAGGGCGGCAACGCCGGTGCATGCAAGTGCCGGTACGTCTCGGAGTCGGTAAGGCTGGCTGATGCTGCCTCGGACACATCGGGCCTCGCCTGGGCAAGCCGAGGGGGAGAGCGGATTGCATTGGGGCCGATCTCCCTGGACGACACGACACATCGTCCGGGTCTGTATCCGGGCGACTGGATCTTAGAGATCGGAGAAAACCTGATGAATGCTGTCACGGTGGAGACCGTGCTGCCCAGGCCGGCGCAACCCCTGCCGTCGCCAGCGCTGGCTCCCGCGACGCGGAAGCTGGCCGACAAACTCATCGATCTGTTCAACATGAGTGATGAGGCTGCCCAGGCACTTGCGCTCGCCACCGTCGATCCCTCCGCTGCGCGCAGGGTCGCGGAGAATCCCGAGCGCCTCTCGGTTCCTGGTGGTGTGATCCTCGCTGTACGGGCCGAGGTGTGGTCCCGTTACATCATTCCCGACCCGCGGAATCCTCGGATCGGGCCGGCTCGTCGGCACCCTGTCTCAAACCTCGTCGGTCGCGGAGAGAGCACCCGGTTGCGTCCTCTGGCGGAGCCGAAGGCCGCGCCCGATGGCCGCCCGGAACTGGTCCAGCAGATTCAGGGTCAGGAGCATCTGGCGTGGGCGGCGCAGCAGGCCCGCGACTTTGTGATCAGTAACAACGACTGGCGGAACTCCATCCGACACCAGGGTGTGATGACCGAGGTCTGGGTCGCGGCAACGACGTTCGAACATCTGGATGGCAGCCCCAGCGTCACCATCCCGGTGACGGCCGAAGGGTCCAGTCGGGTGACCTGTGTCCACGACCTGCTCGACCTTAGGTCGGCTGACGTCCCATATGACCGGGACGAACGCAAGATGCGCGCGCATATCCGCAGGCTCAACGAAGAGATAGCCGCAGCCAGCTCACCTGACCAGGTTGAGCCGAATGTAGCGATCAAGGCGCGGTGCGAAAAGGTGCCCGCGCTGTTGCTGGTTGGCTTCGAACCCCACGGAGGTGGTGCCGCCGACTTCGGTGTAGCGGTCAAGTCACTCGTCGCGCTGCGGCATGTCGACTATCCCAAGCCCTGGGGAGAGGCCACCGAGAACGAGGCGCTCGCCGATGCGATTATCGACGAGCTGGAACGCCGAGATCTGATCACGACTGGCAAGGCGGACTGGTTGGCAGGCGCGCTCACGCCTGAGGAGGCCGAGGCCGCTGGGTTCAATGCCGATCCGGCGGTACGGGCAGCGGCAATCGTCCGGCTCTTCACCGACCGTGACCGGCGTACACACGAGGCCGTACGTGTCGCGATCACCAGCCAGAGTACGCGCAAGAACACTAGCCCCAAGCTGCTGTTCGAGCTGGCAGTATCTCTGGTGCTGCGGTCCGTGCCAGAGGAAGACTCTCGTCGGCGGGAACGGACCCGCAAATACCTCAAGGAGGCGTTCAGCAGCGAGCTGGCCAAGGAGGAGTGGGAGGCCACCTTCCGCAGCGCAGACGAACTCGCAGCTGCGGCCTTGGCCGAGACCGAATCCGGTAGCCCGGGGCCAGCGACCCGTGAGCTCGCTGCCCGCAGCGCTTACCCGCTCGTCGTCGACGGTCGACTCACCGCAGACCGTGGCAGCAAGAACAACGATCAACCCGACCGGCGCAATCCGGGAGAAGTGATTGATCGCATGCGCACTGTGCCCCACGGTGTTCATCAGCTTCGGCAGGCGCTCGCGGACTTCGGTACTCGCAGGATCCGGATGGTGGATGACACCGGGCTGGTCGAGCGCAACGCCGACGGTCGCGACATCGTCGCCACTGATGCCGACCTGCGGCGCCGTTTTCGCCCGGCTGGCGAAGGACCCGAACATGTCCCTGCCCCTGAGAACCCTGCCGAGATTCTTGGGAATGCACTGAACGCTTTGGGCAGCTCGATCCGGGAAGTCGAGGCGGCGGTCAAGAAGGTCGAAGCGGTTCAGTCCGACGACGGTACGTCTGCCATCGAGTCGCTGGGTGCCAGCAAGGCGGACTGCGTCGTCTGGCAGAGCATTCTCTTCGGGGTCCTGCAGAAGCTCCCCATCTGGAGTGACCGGAGTGCCCAGCGGCACGGCCTACTCCCTGATGAGGACCTTGATCTCGATGACGACGACCTCGACGAGGACGCTCTCGACCTCGACGAGGAGGAAGCCGACGAGAGCGAGGTCGCATAGATCCTCGCCGATGCCCTGTCCGGGAGCGATTTCGGGCGAGGCAGTGTCACCCTCCCCGCTACTGTCGGGGAACGCGACACGGACCACGTGTGACGCCCACCTCGCTGCCTCGACGGCGACGGGCGGCAACGCTGGCGCCACGAGTGTTCGACTATGCGAACACTCGTGGGCCGGTACGCCTCGGGGCCAGCTCTATGTCCGCTGCCGCTTGAAGCCACACCGGGCCCCGCCCGGAAGGCACCAAGCGGGTGCGCGGGGAACCGCCCCAGCTCACCCGAGTCCGATCGGTGGCCAGAACATAGGCCGAGAGCTGGAGCACAACAGCATGGGTTCCCCCTACTTCTTCGCCGGCAGCGAGCACGAACTTCGCGAACTAGTTCGTCATCTTGATGGCAAGCCCCTTAACCGTCAGCTCCGTCGCGCCGCGTGCCACGGGTTAAACCCCGACGCGTTCCACCCCGAAGGGGGCCGACCGGACGACCTCGTGCTCGCGCGCTGCACCAGCTGCGAGGTTCGCGTTGCGTGCTTGGCGCTCGCTCTGCGAGCTGAAGACCCCGATGCGCGCAGTGGCTGGTATGGGGGGCTCGGACCTCGTGATCGCGACGGTGTCGCCGCACTTCTCGATCTCCCGACTCCGCAACCACAGGCGCCCGACAGGGTTGTTCAGGCAACCCGGCTCCGGGCCGCTGCCTGGACAGTCGATGACATCGCCGCCGAACTGGGCTGCTCCCGCAGGACCGTACAGCGATACCTGCGGGCGGCCGCCGCCTGACGGCCGCCGCCTGACGGCTGGCGCCGGTGGGACAAAGGGACGCCAGGGCATTACCACAGGCTTACCGGCCCGCAAGCGCCTTGCTGAAGGCAGGACAACCCTCGTTCTCGCCGCACCCGCGAAACCGACGGCCACATTCCCAACGACTGTGGTTCCGCCGCAACATCTGGCACCTCGCCCTGGCCGCCGCCGAGGCGTTCAACTCCACGCTCAAGGTCGAGTTCGTCCACCGGCACCGTTTCGCCACCCGGGCTGAGGCGCGCATCAAGGTCGCGACCTGGATCGCCGACTTCTACAACACCAGCAGAAGACACAGCGCCAACGACGGGCTCGCCCCCATCACGTTCGAGCGTCAGATGGCAGAAGCACGGAGGGACTCAACGGCCCAGCTCAGGGCCGAAGTGGCATAACACCGTCTCCACACTTTGAGGGGATTGACAGCGGCGCCGACCTCCAGGTAGTCAAGGAACGCCTCGGCCACGCCTCCATCTCAACAACCGAGCGCTACCTACACACCCTCCCCGACGCCGACGAAACAGCCCTTGAGGCCCTCGCTAAACTCGGAGCAGGTCAGCCTCGATAGCCGCGACAACTGCACCCCAGCGAACTCGCGCATTTCAAAGCCACGGGGGTATCTCTCGCTCCAAGAGAGATACCCCTCGCGCATCTTGATGGCCGCCCGGCCCGGCCGTGCGGCACGGACGGAGCCAACACCAGCGTCGATCAGGTCTCCACATATCGACAAAGGCGGGTCCGTCCTATTACCTCGAAGAGGAAACGGGAAACGCCCGTATCGCCTTGCCTCCCGGCCCGAGGGCCCGCAGTCTTACTGACGGTGACTCCCGGCTGTTCGGACAGGCAGTGACGGAGGTTGATGTGGTCCAGCAGCCCACTGACTTCGGAGCAGAACTTCGACGACGGCGCCTGGAAGCCGACATGACGCTGACGGGCCTGGCCCAGCGGGTCCATTACAGCAAGGCTCAGCTGAGCAAGGTCGAGCGAGGCATCAAGAAGCCCAGCCGTGAGTTGGCCCGCCTCTGCGATGCCGCGCTTGCCGCCGATGGAGCGCTCGCCGCCCTGGTCCCGGAAAACCCTTCCGGGATTGGAGTCACCGTAGATGCAGATGGTGAGGAGGAGGTGTGGCTGATGCAGTTGTCCTCACAAGGCCAAAGCCGGTTCCAGCCCATGAGCCGACGACAGGCGGTCGCGGCCGGCGCCGCGTCGATCGCGGGTGTGAGCATTGGCCTGCCTGCTATTTCCACCAACGTCGAGGACACGACGCTTGTCGGGACATTCCGATCTTTGTTCGATCAATATCGGCAGCTCGGTCAGACCACCAGCCCCGGGCTGCTGCTACCCGTTCTCATCGCACAGACCCACGCCCTCCAAGAACTGTCCAAGACCGCGGGTGCACGTACGCGCCAGGCGTTGCTACGGCTCGGGTCCCGTTACGCCGAGTACATCGGCTGGCTGGTGCAGGAGACCGGCGACGAGCATGGCGCGCTGTGGTGGACCCAGCGCGCCGTCGACCTCGCCGACGCCGGTGGTGATCACCATCTCGCGGCCTACTCGCTGGTCCGGCGCGCGCTCGTCACGCTCTACCACGGCGACCCCGGGCGAACGATCGGGCTGGCCCGGCAAGCGCAGAGCAGCGATGTGACGCCGCGGATCCGTGGCCTGGCTGCACAACGGGAAGCACAAGGACACGCTCTCGCCGGCGATAACCACGCTTGCATGCGGAGCCTGGAGCAGGCCCGCGTCCTGCTCGCTCGCTCAGGGGAGGGCTCGGGCGCCCCGGTCATCGGAACCACGAACCTGACCGATCCCGCCGAGATGGTCAGGGGCTGGTGCCTGTACGACCTGGGGCGGCCACGGGCCGCCGCGCAGATCATCGAAACACAGCTAGCACGGGTGCCCGAACAGGCAGTGCGTACGCAAGTCCGCTTCGGCCTACGGCGGGCGCTCGCCCACGCAGCGGACGGCGAGATCGACCATGCCTGCCGGCTCACCCAGGAACTGCTGCCAAGGGCCACCATGATCGGCTCGGCGACCGTCGCCACCGATCTGCGTGCTCTGGCGCGCACGCTGTCTCGCCACCCCAAGAACCGATCGGTGCGCGCGCTGGCACCCGAACTCGGTACCGCATTAGGGACCACCACCCGCAAATGAGGAGACCACGATGCAGGGAGTGTTCATCAACTACCGCACTGGCGACGGCGACGAGGCGGCAGCAATACTGGAACAGGGACTGTCCCACCGGTTCGGCAAGGAGCGGATCTTCCGCGCCACCACGTCCATCCAGCCCGGCCAGGCTTACCCGGAAAGACTCCTCAACGCCGTATATAACTGCGCGGTCCTCCTGGCCATCATAGGTCCCGACTGGGTCCGCGACCCCCGGCTGCGCGACGAGAGCGATTGGGTCCGCCGGGAGATCCTGGAGGCCTTCGCCTCGAAGACTACCGTCATCCCGGTCCTCAAGGGCCGTGGAACCGCACGCCTGAAAGCCGCTGAGCTACCGGCCGAACTGGAACGCCTGGCCGATGTCCAATCCCTCAGGCTGGACCCGCGCGACAACGAGATGGACATCAGGCGTATCGGTGATTTCCTAGCCGAACTTGTCCCGGTGCTCAGGAAGGCAGATCGGCAGGCCGCGCCGTCTCCCGACAGCGGACCCGTATGCAACACGGTTCGCGACACCCACGGGACGGTTACCCAAAGCCGCCACATCCAGGGCGACGTCGGCACCGTCATCAAGGGTAATCAGGGCCCCGTCCATACCGGGAAAGGCGACATCAACCAGAATACCCAGCATTTTTCGGGTGACGGAGCGACGTACATCCACGGTGATAACCACGGCCGGGTCGGTCACCGCTTCGGCCAGGCGCGCGGAAACGAGGAGGAGCGTTGAGCGACTCTTTCGAGGCGCATGCCTCCGGCTTTGACGGAGGCATGCACGCAGGAGCGGGAGACATCAACAACTTCAACTACCTGCTGCGGACCGAGTCTTTCGGAGCCTCTCCCCGCAGGCAGCCCAAGGACGAGTTGCGGTGGTTGAGGCGGCGCTTCGTTGAGCCGGCGGGACTGGGCAAGGCACGAGACGTCCTGGAGACCTTCCGCACCGTGTTCCTTGACGGACTTCCCGGCAGTGGCAGGATCGCCGCTGCGAAGATGCTTCTGTGGGAACTCGGGGACAATGATAGAAAGCAGATCCACGAACTGGTCCTCCAGGAGAACGAGAATGCATCGCGCATCGATCGCAGCCATGTCGGTGACGGCGACCTGGTGTGGCTGGATCTATCCCAGATTACAGGGAGACAGTGGGATGAGGTCCAGAACGAACTGTCACCGCTACGCGCAACGGTGCACGACCACGACGCGCATCTCGTCATCGTCCTACCGGACAAGACCGGTTCTCTCGGTTCAGCTCTGGACCAATACCGCATCGGGATACAGCGCCCGGCCGTCGATGAGGTGCTGTCCCGCTACCTGCTGGCGGAGGACATTCCTCGGCCGGTTCCACTTCCTCCATTACCTTTTCTGGCCGTGGACCGCCGCATGGACGAGGTCGGCAAGTATGTCGGGCTGATCCGCAGGGCTCGCGATGAGCGCCGTGAGGGCAACTTCATGGCCTGGTGCGAGGAGGCCTTTCGGGCGCTGTCCCGCCAGGCGCGAGACGTGGCCGAGCGGGTGGCAGAACTCACTGCGGGCCCGCAGCGCGCGCTGCTGCTCGCCGTCGCCATGCTGCACGGAGCACATGCCGACGTGATTCACCGGGCCGACGCCAGCCTTCTCGCGGCTGTCGCACATCCGTGTGAGGACAGCCCGCTGCTGGAGCGTGCCCCACTCGACCAGCGGCTCAAGGAGATCGGCGCAGAGGTCGATTCTTCCGGCAGCGTCCAATTCGAGGAGCTCGATTATGATGCGGCGCTCCGTTCATATTTTTGGGCTCATATGCCGGAACTCCGCGACGCGCTACAGGACTGGGTGAAGCAGATCGCCGACTCACCCGACCTCTCGGTTGGCGAACGGAGGAGTCTGGTCGAACGGTTCACCGAGCAGTGCTTGAACGAGCGCTACCGGCCGACGCTGGTATCTCTGGTTGAACAGTGGACCGCAGATCCCACGACGACCCGCAAGATGGAAGCGGCAGCCGTGGCGGTGCAGCGCGGACTTCGGGACGAGCAGCAGGCCCGGTCCTTCCGCCGGCAGATATACGACTGGGCGCGTACGGACAGCCTCTCTCAACGGCTCGCCGAAGTGATCATCGTGGCGTGCCGTGACGAGATGATGGCGAGGCATCCCGACGAGGCTCTGGTCCGCCTGCACCACGTTGCAAGGCGAGAGCGCGGAACTCGGGCTCGCGAGACTTTGATCGAGTTGGTCAGCGGCGCGCCTCGGCTCCGTCGGCAGATGCTGACCCGTCTCACCGATCCGAAGTTCATGCCAGGCAGATGGCACCGCGATATTGACCTGTTCTTGCAACTCGCCGACCCCGATGCGCTTACCGACCCTGGACGACGCGATCATGCTCCCATCACCGAAAGCACAGTGCGCCAACAGTTGACCACCGGCTGGTCCCTGGTCTTCTCGCGGCGTCCGCACGATGTGTGGACCTCGACCATCCGGCGATGGCTGCATGTCGCCGCCGAAGACGAACGAAATCGGCACGCGCTCCTCGACGTCCTCGTAGGCGGAGGCGAGGCAGAGGCCAGCGTTCTTGCTCGGCTCTACGCGATGACGCGCGAGCGGGAAGCGTGGGCACCGCTTGGTGATTTGGTCATCCAGGACATCAATGCCGCCTGGGGAGCCCGGACAGCATGACTCACGTGGACGAACGGAGAGCCCCATGAACACCGGCCGGAACATCGTGACACCGTATTTGGCGGTCACCGGCGGAGCGATCCTCATCGGCCTAATCCTCTTCGCCCCCTGGCCGCTATTGATCTCGCTCGGAACGGCGGGCGCGCTCGGCGTCGGCCTGCTGCTCCTGACATGGCCAACCGGGCGACGAGCCGCCAGAACCTCGCGCTTTGAACCCATGTCCGGAAACGCAGCCAGCCCGGCGGCGAACGTCAGGAGGTCGCGCGTCACTGACATCCCCTTGCCGACCGAACTGCCCGATTACCACTTCCTATTCTCGGCTACGGTGATCTGGTCACCCACTCCGGCCGTGATGGACGAGTCTGCGATCAATCCCGCCGCTCTCGCGGTCGACGCCGTGGTGAAGCGCGCCCGAGAGATCACCGAGTTACGAGATCCGAGTCACGCCTCACTCGTGCGGCACGAACTGGCCGGCGCGCTTGGAGAGATGCGAACAGAAACCACAGGACGGCTCCGGACGATGGCCGAGTCGGTCCAACTCGTCCTTCCCCAACACGATCAGGAGCGGCTGGACAAACTCGCCACGGTTCGCAAGGAAGAAGCCGTCTGGGAGCACGAGCGCAAATATGAGCTGAGCAAACGCGACTACCTCGGCGGAGACGTTCTGAAGAACCCCGGCAGCGCCGTGGTCTGGTGGCTCGCCAGGAACGGCGATCAGGTGGAGAAGACGGTCAACGACATCGGTCTTCTCGCGCAACTCTCGTCCGCCGCGAACAACAGCGATGTGCCGGAGATGTTCCACTCGTTCATCTCAGGATTCGCCGCGCCGAACGGCCAATCCGGCCGCAATGGATCAGCGGCTTGGTCGCCAGAGCACAAGGAGTCTGCAGGTGACCTTTTCGATGCTCTCCTTCAGGCAATCCGGTTGGACGAGCACGACCCCCAACGCCGCCTGTTCGCCCGACAGGTGGCCGACTGGGCCACTGCGCACGGATGGCAGGAACTGGCCGAGGAACTGATTCACCGATACGACACGCTGGCCGACACCGAGCCCGCAGGGGAGGCAGCCGATGGAAGCTGAACTGGCCGCACTGGCAAGCAGCGGAGCAACCGCACTAGTCGGATTGATGGTCTCCGATTCCTGGGCCCGGGTGAAGGGCGGATTGGCACGAATGCTCGCCAGATCCGCTCCCGCCGAAGTACCGCTGGAGGAACTGGAGATATCACGGGTGGAACTTGTGACCGCTTACCTCGAGCATGACGACAAAAAAGTGGCAGCCATCGAGAGTCATTGGCGCTCCCGCCTGGAATTTCTTCTACGCTCAGACGAAACGGCCGTAGATCCGCTACGACGCCTTCTCTCTGCGCCCACACCGTCTCCCGTGGAAACCATCTCTAACTTCAACAGCGGAGACACGCAATTTGGTTCCATCATCCAAGCTGGCCATATTTCAGGAGCGACTTTCCATGCGGCGCCGACGTCCGGCGAGCGCATCGACAAACATGATGGGCCCCGACCTGCTAATTGATTAAATGGCGGGTGCTGTCACCGCGCGAGCGCGGGCGGAAGGTCGCTGACGGGTCATCGGTCATGGGAGTTCAGCGTGGCCGCCGCCCGCGCGGTAAGACCAGGCTTGGCCGGTTCCTCGGTAGTCCTCTACAGGGATCGGGTGGACGCCCTCGCGCATCCGGTCGGTGTAGAGATGCCCGTACAGGTGGTCAATTTCGTGCCCGGCCAGGCGGGCGAGTGCGGCGTTCAGGACGACGATCACCGACTGCCCGTCCAGACGGGTATGAGCGACTTCCAGCCGGAGTGGACGGGGCACCAGGCCACGCACATCGAAGAAGCTGAGGCAGCCCTCGTACTGCTCGTCGGTCTCGGAAGATGCGTTGATCACACGAGGGTTGAGCAACACGAGCGGCTCAGCGTCGGGATCGGGTGGGGCGATGACGGCGGCGGCGCGGTCGATGCCGATCTGTGGGGCGGCCAGCCCCATGCCCTTGCCGAACACGTGGTGCTCACGGACTCGCTGCATCGCGGCGAACAACCGGTCGATGACATCCCTGGCCTCAGCGCCTTCGGCGGGCAGATCGAACGGGCGAGCCGTCGCGGCCAAAATCGGTTCGCCACGCTGGACGATGCCGGCGGCTTTCATGCGATCGCTGGCGGTGCGTAGTTCGGGGCGGGGCTGGTCGGCATCGTCGTCGCGGGCACGGAACCGCCATTCCAACCGGTAGCGGGCGCCCATCGGCGGGTCCTGGGTGGCCCACGAGAACATCAGCCGATCCCCGTCCACGATGCGGGTGATGGAGGTGCGCAGGGGGACGGCTTCGGCGGTGGTAGAGGTTTCTGTGCCCCACACCACAGGGTCCAGCTCGGCGGGGAACACCAGCTCGACCGACAGGCGACGTGTGGGTAGGCGGACGGCGCGCTGGAACCATGGGCCCCACCGCCCGTCGTCGACCTTGTAGCCGTACTCGATGGTCGAGTGCTGACCGGGGTAGAGGGGGAAGCGTCCGCGGTCGTTGTCGAGGCACAGCCAGGCCTCTTTGAACGAGTCGCGATCTTGCTTTGGGCGCCAATTCATGGGTTCGCCATCGCAGGCAGCGGTCAGTGCGAGTTCGTCCCAGGTGAGCGGGCGGGCCCGATACAAGGCGTTGGACTGGTCGGGACGGCCGGGATAGCGGTCGACACTGATGCGGATCAGGTAGCGAGTGACCGGTTCAGCGCCGCCGTTGAACAGCCGACGCCGCTGCATCGGCCGGTACGTCGTCCCGTCGTATTCCAACCGGGCATGATCCTCCTCCACAACCAGGCCCTCGACGTTGCTCGCACCGGTGCTGGCGCCGGCGGTTCGGGACGGTCCGTCGGCTCGCCACGTCTGCCACAACGAGCCATCCGCGCTGAGCACGCCGTCGGCCTTACGGGCGAAGTCCTCGCTGGCTGGATGGCGTCCAGCCTCCACGTGGCTGACGTAGGACGGGTCGAACCCCATCGCCGCCGCCAGCTTCTTCTTCGACATCGCGCGGTGTTCGCGCCACCAGGTCAAGGCTTCACCGAACGGAGGCGTCCCCTCCGCGGAGGCGGTCACTGGATCATCGGCGGAATGCTGGGCGCCCATGGCCCAATCATCTCGTCAATCTGGGCTGAGCGAATGAATGAACCGTGAATGAGGTGCCGTCAGCGTGGCCTCACAGACCGTATCGACAGTTACCTCGCTGGTGACGACAACCTCAAGGAGGCTCTCGATGACTCGCCTGGCTCCCCCCGACTCGCCGGTCGGCGATCAGGACTTGCGGTTCCTGATCGTCGGCGCCGGGCAGCGCACCGTCGACGTGCTGCTGCCGGCGCTGCACCGGGCCATGCCGACCGCGCGGGTCGCAGCTGTCTGCGACCCCCATCCCGCCGTCGCCGTCCGCATCGCCGGGCTGACACAAGCCGGGCGGCTGGTGGATGACGTCTCGGTGTTCGCCGATCTGGACCGGGCTCTGGCCGCGGGCCCGTTCCAGGTCGCGATCCTGGCCTGTCCGCACGACCTGCACCAAGAGGCGACGCTACGGCTGACCGACGCGCACATCGCGGTATGGAAGGAGAAGCCGTACGCCCTCACTCTCCAGCAGGCTGTCCAGTTGGCAACCCGCAACGTGCGAGTGCTGGCGCATCGTCCGCACGGTCAGCTGCTGCAGATCGCTACCGACCGGGTGGCGGCGTGGGGACGGCTGCTGTCGTACCGAATCCGGATCACCCGTCCTACCGGCGACTACACCGGCACTTGGCGCGCCTCGGCCGTACGCGCGGGCGGTGGCGCCATCTGTGACCTGGGCTACCACGCGTTCGACCTGATCAGCCGTCTTGCCGGAGGGCCCTCCGCGCGACCGGCGACGGTATACGCGGTCACCACCCGCTCCCCGGTGCACCGGCCCACCGTTGAGGTTGAGGAAAGCGCCCACCTGACCATCACCCACGTCGACGGATGCGCAGGCACCGTGCACCTGTCGCGCTGCGAAGAGCGTGCCGACGAGATCGACCTGGTCGCCGAGCAAGGACGCATCACGATCTCGGGCGACCGGTCCGTGCTTTGCATCACCACTCCGGCCGGACGAACCCACCACACCGAACTGACCGCCGCCGACGACGATCCGTGGGCGGCGATGCTGCGCCACCACGCCCAGACCCTCGGCGACACTACCGTCACCGCCGCTGAGGCCCGCATCGGGATCGCCGCGACCGCGCTGATGGAGGCGGCCTACACCGCGGTGCGGCTGGGCCGTCCCGCCCAGGTGGCCTCCAGCACCGTCGCTGCTCCGGCGACCGTCCCCACCCTGGAAGGGCGCGCATCATGACCTTCGCGTGGCCGCCCATCGACGCCGAGGTCTCCGCCGCGGTCACCCGGCAATTGCACACGACAGTCTCCATCTACGACCGGTCGGGGATCATCGCCCGGTTCGAAGATGCCTTCGCAGCCCGCCACAACGCCTCGCATGCGTTGCTGACCTCATCGGGCACTGCCGCGCTGCATTCGGCCTACTACGCGCTCGGTCTCGGCCCGGGCGACGAGGTGATCGTGCAGGACTACACCTTCTTCGCCACCGCAACCCCGCTGCTCCAACTGGGTGCCGTCCCAGTCCTGGCCGACGTCGACATCCACGGCGAACTCGACCTCGGACGCGCGGCCGGACTGCTCACCGACCGCACCAAAGCCGTGGCAATCACACACATGTGGGGCAACCCGCAGAACACCCGGCGGCTGCGGGACTGGTGCGATGCGCGCGGGCTGGCGCTGGTAGAGGACTGTTCCCACGCCCACGGCGCCGTCCGCGACGGCGTCAGCGTCGGTGAACTCGCTGACGCCGCCTGCTGGAGCCTCCAGGGCCGCAAGACCATCACCGCGGGCGAGGGCGGCATCCTGACCACCCCACACCGCGAGGTCTACGAAAAGGCGACACTCCTCGGGCACTTCAACAAGCGTGCCCTGGCCGAGGTGAGGACCGAGTCGCCGCTTTACCGGTTCGCCGAGACCGGCCTCGGACTCAAATACCGGGCACACCCGCTCGGGCTGGCGATGGCCGAGGTGTACCTGCGGCGCCTGGATGACTGGCTACTCGCTCGCCAGCACCACGCCGCCCGACTGGAGAATCTGCTGGCCGGACGAGCCGGCATCGACGTGCTCACCCCGACCGGCTCCGACTGGACCGCCACCTTCTACGCCTTCGTGTTCACGATCGACCCGCAGGCCGCCGGGTTCTCCCGCGACGATCTTCTCCACACCCTCCGGCAGTGCGGATACGGCGAAATCACTACCTGCGACGCGATGCGGCCGCTGCACACCTACCCCGTCTTCGCCGCACCCAGATCTCCAGTTACCACCTTCGATACGTCCTGTATTCGCTGCGAACCGCACGTCGCCGAACACCTGGCCGCCACCTCACTACGGATCAACGTTCCCGCCGATGACGGACCGCACGGATGCGCCTACATCGACACTGCAATCAACATGCTCGACCGGGCCCTAAATACCCTCGCCTCGCCGCCCGGCCGGACTACCCTGCCAGCGTGACCACCGCATCGGGCCTCGACATCCAGCAGTTGCACGCTGACGCCGACCGCGACGGCATCACCAACCTCGTGGTCGGCGCCATCGTCCATGCCGATGGCCAAGTGCTCATCTTGCGCCGCTCGGCCGAGGAAGCGTTCATGGCCGGCATTGAGGAACTCCCCTCCGGCGGCGTGGAGCCAGGTGAGAACCTCCTCACCGCACTGGAACGCGAACTCGCCGAAGAAATCGGCTGGACCGGACCACTCACTCTCGATCCGGGATTTGTCACCCATTTCGACTACATCTCCGGATCTGGTCGTAAAGCTCGCCAATACACCTTCGGCCTCGCCCACCACGGTCGGCCCATCGTCCTGAGCACCGAACACACCGCCCACCGATGGCTCCACCCCGCCGCCCTGAGCCACTCCGGCGTCACTGAGGAGACCGCTCGAGCAGTCCGAACCTGGGCCGCCTCATGACCTCGGCAGCGCAGTGAGGTAGCCGTCGATATGATCGGAGAGTTTTGGTCCCCTGGTTTGCTCGGCGTCCGGATGCGGGCCGGGTTCTCTGACTCACCTACCGCGATGAGCCGTCGCGTTGATCAGGAGCTCCCATGGCGTCACAACAGTTCGAGCCGCCCTCGGGTAGGGTGTGTCCAGTTAACGGCTCTGTCGCATATTGAACCGTACAGTCCCCTCGGGCACCCGGGACTTTCTCGCCGGTGCGCTGCGCGCCCGTGAGCATGTCTTCGCGCAGATTCGCGGGGTGTTCGAGCGGTACGGGTTCGAGCCGTTTCAGACGCCGGCGTTCGAGCGGCTGGAGAACTGACCGGCAAGTACGGCGACGAGGGCGACAAGCTGATCTTCAAAATCCCCTACCGCAGCGAACACGAAGCGACCGGCGTTCCGGCCGACGAGCTTGTCAAGCATCTCGCCGAGAGATGCCCACGGTGGAGGTAACTGTAGGGCGGCTGCCCGCTCGGCGCCTGCACAGACCAGGAGCCTCCCCGGCCCTCCAGCTCCCGGTCGTCTGGCAGGGAGCTTGTTTGCTCAGGGGGCGAGTCCGCCGTCTTTGATGCGAGCGGCGAGTTCTCGCCAGGCGGACGACGTGAACGCAAGCTTGGGTCCGTCCGGATCGACGGAGTCATGGACGGCAATGAGCTCGGCCATGGCGGTGAGTTCGACGTACTCGTTGCCTGTCGCAGTGCTCTTGGAACTCTTCCGCCAGACCGCAGTGGACAAGTCTGGGAGGGATGCATAGCGCCAGGGTATCTACAGGTCTGCGGCTATTGCGGCGATAAGGGCCGCGCTCTGCTCCTCGCCAAGCGCAGCGTCCCAGTGGGCTGCCGATGAGTTGCCAGAGCGCTGATTTGGCGAGGACGGCCCTGAGCGTGGGTGCATCCGGGCGGCTGAGCAGTGTCTTGCGAGCCATGCGGGCGTGGAGCCGTTTGTTGACCTCGTTTGGGCCATCGGGGACGCCGGCGGAGATGATGGCCCGTGCGTAGTCCTCGGTCTGGAGGAGCCCAGGGACGAGTTGTACGTGGTAGGTGCGGATCTCTGAGGAACTCACAGCCCTCCCACCACAACCACCATCGAACCGCCCGCCCGCGCCCTCGGCCTCGGCCGAACCCGTGCCGACCAACTCGTCCGCGAGGGGCACTTCCCCCGCAGGGCCATCCGAATCGGCACCAGCTACCGAGTCGTCACCGCCGACCTGCAGAGGCTCGTCTCCAGCAACGGAAGCTCTTGATCTGGACAAGCCTCCTCACTCAGCCTGATCGAGAAGCAGGTGTCGACGCGGCGGCAAGCGGCCACCGAATCGGCGTCATAGAACTGCGA